>NZ_JBALNY010000221.1:0-8585 GCF_036962145.1 Bacillus sp. JJ1764
TTCTTTAACACAGCCTTATTTTAAAAAGGGGGAAATACAAATGTCTATTCAAAAAAAGCTGGGTTTTAAATTTTCATTGGTTCTTATTTTATTGGCTATGGTTCTTGCTGCATGCAGCAGTGAGACGAGTAGCAATCAGAGCACAAAGAAAAAGGAGAAAGATAAAACGGCTGAAACGAAAGCTCCTGTTGAATTACTAAATGTTTCTTATGACCCGACTCGAGAACTTTATGAACAGTATAACCAGGAATTTGCGAAGTATTGGAAAGAGAAAACGGGCCAGCAGGTTACTATTCAACAGTCCCATGGTGGTTCTGGAAAACAAGGAAGAGCTGTCATCGATGGACTTGAAGCTGATGTCGTCACGCTGGCCCTTGCTTATGATATTGATGAGATTGCTAATAAGGGAGGATTGCTTTCAAAGGATTGGCAAAAGAAGTTGGAGGATAATTCCACGCCTTATACATCGACCATTGTGTTTCTTGTAAGAAAAGGAAATCCAAAAGGAATCAAGGATTGGGATGACTTAACCAAAAAAGGGGTCTCGGTAATCACACCAAATCCGAAAACCTCAGGAGGGGCTAGATGGAATTATTTAGCGGCATGGGCATACGCGCAGAAAAAATACAACAATGATGAGGAAAAAATCAAAGACTTTATGGGCCAATTATATAAAAATGTTGAAGTGCTAGACTCTGGTGCAAGGGGAGCTACAACCACATTTGTGGAGCGGGGAATTGGTGATGTATTAATTGCCTGGGAAAACGAAGCCTTCTTAACCCTAAATGAGCTTGGAAAAGATAAGTTTGAAATTGTTGTGCCATCCCTGAGTATTTTGGCAGAGCCACCTGTCACCGTTGTCGATAAAGTAGTTGATAAAAAGGGAACAAGAGAAGTAGCAGAAGCGTACTTGAAATACTTATATTCCGAAAAAGGACAGGAGATTATCGCCAAAAATTATTACCGACCAAGGAATGAAAGTGTTCTTGCTAAGTACTCAGATGAATTTCCAAAAATCAATTTGGTGACCATCGATGATGATTTTGGCGGCTGGAAAAAGGCACAGGAAAAACACTTTAATGATGGTGGGACATTTGACCAAATCTATCAACCAAAATAAAAAGATTCCTATATTTAGAGGTGCTCATGGTGGGCACCTCTGATGTACTAGAGCGAAAGGGGTCAACCTCATGGCTTATTTAAAAAAAATCAAAATGAAAAAGCATGGTCCACTACCAGGATTTGGCTTATCACTAGGTTTTACGGTTTTCTACATCAGCCTACTTGTTCTTCTGCCTTTATCCATGATCTTTATAAATTCTTTTGCAGCCCCTTGGTCAAAAATTTGGCAGACCATTACCGAACCAAGAGTTGTTGCATCCTATCAGCTTAGCATCGGTTCTTCGTTAGTAGCTGCAGCGATTAATGCTGTTTTCGGGGTTTTAATCTCTTGGGTATTAGTTCGTTATCGCTTTCCAGGCAGAAAAATAATCGATGGACTCGTTGATTTACCATTTGCTCTGCCGACGGCGATTGCTGGGATTGCCTTAACGACTTTGTACACTGAGCAGGGCTGGATTGGACAATTTCTTAGTTTTAAAGTGGCTTTTACTCCATTAGGAATCACTCTTGCATTGACATTTATTGGGCTACCATTTGTGGTTAGAACCGTACAACCTGTATTGCAAAATGTTAATAAAGAACTGGAAGAGGCTTCGGAAAGTCTTGGAGCTACGCGTGTCCAAACCTTTATTAAAGTCATTTTTCCTGAACTCATCCCTGCTATTTTGACAGGCTTTGCTTTGGCATTTGCAAGAGCACTAGGCGAGTATGGCTCGGTTGTTTTCATTGCTGGGAATATGCCGATGAAAACTGAAATAACTCCATTACTAATCATGACGAAACTAGAACAATATGATTATGCAGGTGCCACCGCGATCGCTGCAGTGATGCTCATTTTTTCATTCATACTATTATTGGTTCTGAATTTGTTGCAATGGTGGACGAATCGAAAATTTGCATAAAAGGGGGCATTTACAATGGCAGGGAATGTATCAATGAACTACACGAGTACACCTTTACAAAGTTCAAGTGAAAATTCTGAATCCAGCTGGGTTCGCTGGGCTCTAATATTGATTGCGTTAGGTTTTTTAACATTATTTTTAGTACTGCCACTTGTGGCTATTTTTATAAAAGCATTTGAAAAAGGTTGGGACGTCTATCTATCAGCAATAAGCAGTCCTGATGCTCTATCAGCGATTAAGTTAACTGCATTGATTGCCCTGATTTCAGTTCCAATTAATGCGATTTTTGGAGTTATTGCCGCCTGGGCTGTTACAAAATTTAAGTTTAGAGGTAAAAGTGTTCTGATTACGATTATAGACTTGCCCTTTGCCATTTCCCCGGTTATAGCTGGCTTGGTCTTTGTGTTATTATTCAGCGTTCATGGATTGTTTGGAACATGGCTACTAGATCATAATCTCAAAATAATTTTTGCTGTACCGGGGATTGCCCTTGCTACCCTTTTAGTAACGTTTCCTTTTGTTGCTCGGGAACTGATTCCATTAATGCAGACACAAGGAACGGCTGATGAAGAAGCATCGCTGACTTTGGGTGCCAGTGGCTTGAAGACTTTTTTGTTGGTAACCTTGCCAAATATCAAATGGGGATTATTATATGGAATGATCCTTTGCACTGCCAGAGCCATTGGAGAATTTGGAGCTGTTTCCGTCGTTTCAGGACATATTCGTGGTGTAACAAATACAATGCCGCTTCATATCGAAATTCTCTATAATGAATATCAATTTTCTGCAGCTTTTGCGGTAGCCTCTTTAATGTCCCTCTTTGCGATTATTACTCTAGTTGTAAAAAATATGATTGAGTGGAAAACGAAAAAGAGTATTTTAATTGAAAAGGGAGATGACTAATATGAGTATACAAATTCAAAACATATCTAAATCATTTGGCTCATTTCTCGCCCTTGATAACATAAATCTGGATATTCAAACTGGGGAACTTGTTGCATTGCTAGGGCCATCCGGATCGGGAAAAACCTCTTTATTGAGAATAATAGCTGGTTTAGAATCGGCCAATCATGGATCGATTCTCTTTGGAGAGGAGGATATGACCGATGTCAGTACAAAAGAAAGAAAGGTTGGCTTTGTATTTCAACATTATGCCTTGTTTCGCCACATGACGGTTTTTGAGAATATAGCATATGGCCTTAAGGTACGTCCGAGAAAAACACGACCTTCCAAGCAAGAAATAATAGAAAAGGTTTCTGAATTATTAAAACTTGTTAAACTTGAGAGTTTTGCAGACCGTTATCCGGCCCAATTATCAGGCGGACAGCGTCAAAGAGTGGCTTTAGCAAGGGCATTAGCAGTTGAGCCTAAAGTATTGTTGCTCGATGAACCTTTCGGAGCTCTTGATGCGAATGTAAGGAAGGATTTGCGCAGATGGTTAAGAAGGCTCCATGACGAATACCAAATTACCAGCATTTTTGTTACCCATGACCAAGAGGAGGCCCTTGATGTGGCAGACCGGATTGTGGTCATGAATGAAGGAAAAATTGAACAGATTGGAACACCTGAAGAAGTTTATGAACATCCAATTAGCCCTTTTGTCTATCACTTTTTAGGAAATGTCAATTTGTTTAAAGGGCGCTTGCATAATGGAAAGCTAAACGATGGCAGCTTTGAAATTGCCGCGCCGAATGAATATGCAGAAAAAATGAATACAGAAGCAGTTGGGTATGTAAGACCACATGATATTGGCATTAATCGGGAAGAAAGCAGGGACTCTGTAAGAGCAAAAATAACTCATATTCATTTCGTGGGTTCAGTTGTTCAAATTGAAATGGTACGAAGGGACAATAATGAGTATATAGAAGCAGAAATAACAAAGGAATATTTTCGTATTCTTGATTTAAAAACGGGTGAGGATGTGTGTATTAAACCGAAGCAAATGAAGGTTTTTTTACAGGAGTAGGCACTAAAAATAAGTTCCCATATTTGCTGAATAATATTATTTAAAAAAATAAAAGGATTATTAGATAGGTCTGTAGAACTATAATTATGTGTTATTAATACATTTTTCTGCATTTTTCTACAAGAAGGAGTTGGCAAATATGGAGAACAATTTGACAGTATTAGTTTGTGATGATTCTGCATTAATCCGTAAGAAATTGCGGGGTATGCTAGAAAAGTGTAAATGTAAAGAAATTATCGAGGCGGAAAATGGAAATGTTGCAATTGAGTCAGTAAAGCACAATCAGCCTGACTTAATTTTTATGGATATTGTAATGCCAGATAAAGACGGAATGGAAGCGTTAACTGAAATCATAGAAATCAGCCCTACTAGTAAAGTTGTAATGGCATCTTCAGTTGGTACAAAGGAACATCTAAAAAAGGCTCTTGAAAATGGTGCCTATGACTTTATCCAGAAACCAATTTCCCTTGATTCTGTTGTGAATCTTCTAGAAAAGATCATAAAGGAGGGGAAAGTGAATGTTTAGTCAATACTTTGGTCATTACTTGCTCAATTGCGGCTTAATTACTCGGGAGCAGTTGGCTGACGCATTAGAATATCAGCAATCTGTTCATGTCAAATTTGGTGTGATTACCATCGATGAGGGGTTTATGACACCTTCACAGGTGGAAGAGGTTCATGAGAAACAAAAACAAGTCGATAAACGCTTTGGGGAAATTGCAGTAGAATTAGGCTACTTATCAAATGACCAAGTAGAGTCATTAATTTCCGTACAAAAGCAAGGCCATTTATTCCTAGCACAATCGTTGGTTGACCGTGGTTACATGAATATTGAACAGTTTGGCCAAGCCTTAGACGAATATAAAAGGGATAATAGTCTTTCAGATGATCAATTTGAAGCTATTAAGAGCGGAAATGTGGAGACCTTAGTTAACAGCATTCTTTCAAAAGAAAAGGATACATATAGTGAATATCTCTCCCTTTTTGCGAAAAATATGATCCGTTTCATAGATGACCAAATGTACTTAGAAGTAGCTGAACAGGAGAATACTCAGCAGCAAAACTGGTTGGTTCATCAAGAAATTGTTGGTAACGATCCACTGTTCACTGCGATTACTGCTAACAAGAATGTATTTCTTTATCTGGCGTCGAAGTATGCCGAGGAAGAACTTACAGAGATCGATGAACTAGCACAAGCATCTGTCAGCGAATTTCTAAACTTACATAATGGAATATATTTAGTAAATAAGTCCAACAAAGGCGTGGAGCTAAATATGAAGCCACAGAAACTTAAGGAAAAGGCCGCTGTTTCCGGTAATACTTTTGTAGTTACAGTCCAAACAACTAAAGGGCCATTCCAGCTCATTTTATCGAACCAACCTGAGCAGGTATCGATTAGTTAAGGAGAATAACTTCAGCAAAAGGCGATCCGATATGGGTTGTCCTTTTTTATTTGCAACATTTTCCTATTAAACTATTATGATTTCTGGTCCGATAATGAAAGATATATAGGGAAGGGGAATTCGATATGAGCATAAGGTTTAAACTGATGCTAGGATTTATTTCTGTTTTAATCGTAAGTACTATTGGTTTTTTTATTGTGTATTTTTCAATGCAAAATCTTGGAGATTCCTATAATCAATTAATAAAAAATAATGTTAAAACTTATAATCTTGCACAAGAAATTGAAAATGAAAATGTAACGATCTCCGACGCTGTTAAAGGGTTGATTATTCAGCCGGGCAATCAAGTTGAACGAGGGAGATACGATGCTAACGGTAAAAAGATAGAGAAAAGCATGAAAGAAGTGATTGCAACTGCAACAGATGCTAAGTCTAAAGAATTATTAAAGGATCTTCAAAAAAACAATTTAAATTTAGAGGATATTGAAACGAAGATGCTTGGTTTAGCTGCTGTTGATAAGGAAAGAACGTTGGAGATCTATAATGGAGAATATATGGATGTTCTTTCTAAGTTTGCTTCCGATGTATCTGACTTTAAACAAATACAATCTGATTTATTAACTGAGAAGATCAACGAACAGAAAAAAATGATGCAAACTCGTGCAATGATCTCTATCGGTATTCTCATTGCTTCCATTCTTATTGGTATTACCGTTTCAATCCTTCTGTCAAGAAAAATTACTAAGCCTGTGATCGAAGTAGTTCAGAAGCTTGAGCAATTATCCAATAATGATGGGGATTTAACGCAACGATTAGAGATTAAAAGTAAAGATGAGATCGGTCAAATGGCAATTGCTTTTAATAAAATGATGGAGAATATCCAGACTATTATTAAACAAGTGCAACTCGCGGCTGTGGAGGTAGCAGCTTCTTCTGACGAGCTAACGGCAAGTGCAGAACAAAATTCTATCGCTACTAATCAAATCTCTGCTTCTATTCAGGAAATTGCTTCCGGTACCCAACAACAAGTAGGTGGGGCGGATGAAATCTCCATTGCGATGACTGGAATGGCCGTTGGAATTATGACCATTGCTAATTCAACTGAAATAGTAACAGATTCAGCTCATAAAACCATTGATGAGGCTAATGAAGGTCATAAGGTAATTGGAAAAACCCTTGACCAAATGAAAACGATTCAACAATCGGTGGATGAGGCTGGCAGTAAGGTTCAAGAATTAGGTAATCTTTCACATGAAATAAGTCAAATAATTGAAGTCATTACCAATATTGCTGAACAAACCAATTTATTGGCGTTGAACGCTGCCATTGAGGCCGCTCGCGCTGGAGAATCTGGAAAAGGATTTGCTGTAGTTGCTGATGAGGTAAGAAAGTTAGCAGAACAATCGAAAGATTCAGCTACTAAAATTTCGACACTTGTATCTAAAATTCAGATGAATACTTCCAATGCAGTTAACTCTGCAACAAAAGGGATTGAAGATGTAAATACTGGAATTCAAGTGGTTAATGAAGCAAATAATGTTTTTAATCGAATATTAAAGTCAGTGCAAGCTGTCACAGACCAAATTAAAGAGGTATCCTCCGCCTCCCAGCAGATGTCATCAGGAGCGGAACAAGTTGCTATGTCTGTAACAAATCTATCTATGATTACAACCCAAGCCTCTTCCAATTCTCAAGCAGTTGCCGCTTCATCAAAAGAGCAATTAGTTTCGATTCAGGAAATATCCACTTTTTCTAAAAATCTGGCCCAAATGGCTAATGATTTAGAAAGACTAACCGGAAAATTTAAAGTTTAAAATAGAACTTACCATTACACAAAAAGGGTTTGGCCATGGTGCCAAACCTTTTTTAATTGTCAAATGATTAAAACCTTTCTTGTAATCAACCTACCAATTCTGGATAAGCTCCTCTTCCAAGGAAATACTAAATCAAAAAGGGGGACTTTTTTATGGATTTATTTAAAAAGAAGGATGTTGAGAAGGAGAAACTCGAGGAAGTTCTTGAACATTCACTTGAAATAGAAGAGGATTTAATGCGAACATACCTCATTACAGCAGAACGGGTCCATGACGATGATGATTTAAAGGAACGTCTTGAAAACTTTGCAGAGGGTAATGCCAAAAGGTCAAAACAGTTAATGGATGAACTGAATGATAGGACAGAAAAATAGGTGAAGCTGTGGGACGATTTCCACAGCTTTTTTCATACGTTTAGTCGAAGATTCTCGAAATCTTGTCTGTAGAATTTCTTTTTCCACCCTATAATAAATGGTATAATTGGGAAAAAAGTACAATTTATTTCGGTAGATCTGCCAAAGTAGAGCAATTTGGCAGTTTTTTAGTTTTAGGGGGGGAATCTATGAAATTTGCAGGACAGATCTTGGCAATCTCTATTATGGTTGCATTGACTGGATGTTCTACGGAAAGTTCAGTGAATGTAGACAAAAAAGGAAATATAGAAATCAAAGAAAAAGACGGTAAGGGCAAAATAAAATTAGGGAAGGCAAAATGGGATAAAGAAAAAATGTATGGTTTGGAAGCTCCTAAAGCTAATCTGGATGGTTTTATTTCGAACAATGAAGGGTCAAGTTACACCCTTTCCAAAATGAAGGAAGAAGATATAGTGGCATATATCCAAAAAATTAAGGATGCAGGTTTTATATATAATTATGTAAGTATGGATAATTTTAACTATACAGGGACGAATAAAGGCGGGCAGATGATTAGCTTCGTCTATTCAAAAGATAATAAATCTGGTGTTATTTTAGCTGGAAAAGGTGAAAAGCCAACTGGAGAAGGAGCAGGGATGATTATGGAAGGTGAAAATGCCAAATGGGATTCTGCAAAAATGGCAGGGCTTCCGGACCCCGGTGTGAAAATAACCTCCTTTACTTCAGGTGAAACCATTAATTCCTATACTTTTGCAAAAATGGATAATCCGAAAGAATACATAGAGGAGATAAAACTAATTGGCTTTACGATAGAACCCTCTGAAATAGAATCGTCTGATGGTATCATTTATAATGCTAAAAACGATAAACGGGATGAGATTACCTTTACCTCATCTAGTAATGGGTGTTCTATATCGTTAACAAGGGCAGGTCACTAAAATCCTTAAGAAAAGAGCCTCTGGCTCTTTTTTAGTTTTGGCTCTGTTAAACTTGTCTGTTGATTT
>NZ_JBALNY010000221.1:8764-9656 GCF_036962145.1 Bacillus sp. JJ1764
TTCTTTAACACAGCCTTAGTTTTATATTCTGCTGAAATCCGTAGGGCAAAAACATTTCGTAAGACCATGCATCCTAACTAAAAGTTTCTTATAATTAAAATAAGGTTAAAAGAAGGAGGGGTTCTTATGTATGCAGCCGGGCAAAAGGAAATGCAGCAAATGGACCGATATACGATTGAAAAGTTAGGGCTACCGGGTGTTGTGTTGATGGAGAATGCAGGTGCACGAGTAGTGGAGGAAATTCTCTCTTACAAAGCTGTAGAAAAACCGAAAGTAATGATCCTAGCTGGTGGAGGAAATAACGGTGGTGATGGTTTTGTGATTGCCCGAAGGTTAGTTGATTTGGGGATCGAAACCCTTCTCTGTCTTTTAATTGGTCCTGAACGGCTTAAAGGGGACGCATTGACACATTTCAATGTATATCTAAAACGAGGGCTTCCTCTTTTATATTTTAATGAGAATACTTTATCAAATCTTCAGTATGAGCTCGAGCAGGCGGATCTGATTGTGGATGCCATTTTAGGGACTGGGGTGAACGGTCCACTCAGGGAACCATTGAAAACTGTGATCTCGCTAGTTAATGAAATGAAGGGAAAAAAATATATCCTTTCTGTCGATATTCCTTCAGGTGTCAGCAGCGACACTGGTAAAGTAGAGGGGGGCGCTATTCAGGCAGATAAAACCATAACATTTGTTTTTCCGAAGAAGGGTTTCTTTTTAAATGATGGCCCGAAATACATAGGGGATTGGAGAGCTGTTGACATTTCGGTACCGCCTTCTCTGGTATCCATAATGGATCTTATACTCCCTCATATCATCACAGAAAACCTAGTAAAAGATACCGTTCCAAAACGGCCTAAACATGGACACAAAGGAACGTTTGGACATGTGT
>NZ_JBALNY010000222.1:0-171 GCF_036962145.1 Bacillus sp. JJ1764
TTTCCAGCCGTCATATAATTTGGTTCGGTCTTCCTCGATCATTTTTGGATTAAACTGTTGATCAATGGCCCATTGCTGAGAAATTTCTTCTTGGCTTTGCCAAAAACCGACCGCCAATCCAGCTAGATAGGCTGCTCCCAGCGCAGTTGTTTCATTGATGATTGGTCTTTC
>NZ_JBALNY010000222.1:199-3499 GCF_036962145.1 Bacillus sp. JJ1764
GAAATCCATTAAGAAATTATTCTTTACGGCTCCCCCGTCAACACGAAGTGTCTTTAGCTCAATTCCAGAATCTGCCTCCATGGACGATAACACATCTTTGGTCTGATAGGCCAAAGATTCCAGTGTAGCACGGACAAAATGTTCTTTCGATGTTCCACGTGTTAATCCAAATACAGCCCCTCTAACATCGCTATCCCAATAAGGAGTACCTAAGCCAACAAAAGCTGGTACTACATATACACCCTCTGTAGATTCAACTTTTTTAGCCAGTCTTTCGGTATGCGGAGCGTCCTTAATTAATCTTAGCCCGTCACGAAGCCATTGAACGGCCGAACCTGCCACAAAAATACTTCCTTCAAGGGCATATTCAACCCTGCCATTGATCCCCCAGGCAATGGTTGTTAACAGACCATGTTCAGATTTGACAGCCTTTTCACCAGTATTCATTAACATAAAGCAGCCTGTACCGTACGTATTTTTAGCCATTCCTTTTTCAAAGCAAGCCTGACCAAATAATGCTGCCTGCTGGTCTCCAGCTACTCCAGCAATCGGAACCTCTCTCCCAAAGAAATGGTAATCAACCGTATTGGCATAGATTTCAGAGGATGGACGAACTTCAGGAAGCATGGATGTTGGAACCCCAAGAATATCCAGTAGCTCTTCGTCCCATTTTAGATCATAAATATTAAACATTAGTGTCCTTGATGCATTTGAGTAGTCAGTAACATGTGCCCTGCCACCTGATAGCTTCCAAATTAACCATGTATCGATCGTTCCGAATAATAGTTTACCAGCTTCAGCCTGCTCCCGTGCGCCTTCAACATGATCAAGGATCCATTTCACTTTTGTGCCCGAAAAATAGGCATCAATTAACAATCCGGTTTTGTCCCGGAAAATCTGATCATATCCTTTTTCTTTTAATTCATCACAAATTTCACTGGTTTGTCTGGATTGCCACACAATGGCATTATAGACAGGATTTCCTGTTTCCTTATCCCAAACAACAGTTGTTTCACGTTGATTGGTAATACCGATTCCAGCAATTTGATCCGGCTTTATACCGGCTTCAGATAACACTTCGGCAATAACCGATAAAATAGAACCCCAAATTTCATTTGCATTGTGCTCTACCCAACCTGGTTTTGGAAAGAGTTGCGTAAATTCCTTTTGAGCTGTATGAACAATTTCCCCATTTTTATTAAAAAGGATCGCACGAGAACTGGTTGTCCCCTGATCTAGAGATAAAATATACTTTTCCATAAACATTCCCCCATTTAACTTGATAACCTTATATTAAGCCGCGTTTTGTGATTGGTCTACGCTTACAGTCTGTTTTTTTCCAATAAAATAGGCTAGAATCAGTACAAGCAGAGTGACCCCCACAACACTCCAAAGTGATCCGTTTATTTTTCCAACAAAAACTGCCTTATAGAAGACTGCTCCTAAGCATCCCCCAAGGATAGGACCTACCACTGGAATCCAGGAATATCCCCAATTGGAACCTCCCTTACCAGGGATTGGCAATAAGAAATGTGCTATTCGTGGGCCAAGATCCCTTGCCGGATTAATGGCATATCCAGTTGTCCCTCCCAAAGACATACCGATTACAACAATTAACGCACCTACTGCAAGTGGATTTAACCCTTCTGTAAACTTATTGGCCCCAATAAAGTTTAATCCTAATACAAGGATAAATGTTCCAAAAATTTCACTTAATAAATTTGAAAACGTATGTGGAATCGCCGGACTTGTTGCAAAAACACCAAGCTTTACGGCAGGATCATTTGTCTCTTTCCAATGAGGCAAATAATGTAAGTATACCAGAACAGATCCAAGGATCGCTCCAAACATTTGGGCTGCAATATAGCTTGGAACATCAGCCCATGGGAAATCTCCGTTTAATGCCAGTGCTACGGTTACTGCAGGATTTAAATGCGCCCCACTTATTGAACCTACAGCAAAAACGCCCATCGTAACAGCTAGCCCCCATGCAATCGTAATCACAATCCAACCAGGATTATTGGCATAGGATTTTTTAAGCGAAGCTCCTGCCCCAATCCCTGCACCGAAGACTATAAGAATCATCGTTCCAATCAGTTCTCCCCAAAATGGTGTCATCTTTTTTACCTCTCCCCTTTTAAAATGATTACTCCATTTCAAGTTAACGGATTTGCCTATTAGCGCGCCCTCTAAGCAAAATCTGGCGACACAGTTGGAAATAGTAGCTAATTTCCAACAAAAAAAAGAGATTCATAGCAAAACAATCCATTCATTTGGATTTTTTGCGTGAATCTCCTTATCTCCGTCACTAAACTATTAACTTGTTAATTCTAGTATAGAAACTCATGAAAACGTTGTCAACAAGTTTTTAAATATAATTATAGTAAAAATTTATTTAATCACAGAAAAAGGTCCCATAGATCGCGTTTTGATGTGGTTATGGCCGCTGCTCCGGCATCTAATGCATTACGGACCTCAGCTTCAGTTCTAATTAGCCCTCCTGCAAAAATAGGGATGTTGACTCTTTCTTTGACCTCTTTTATCATCCATGGCATGGCCCCTGGCAGTACTTCGATATAATCCGGTCTCGTTTTCTCGATCAGTTTATAGCTTTTTTCAAGGGCATGACTGTCAATTAAGAAAAAACGTTGGACAGCCATTACTCCTTTTTGCTTTGCCTTTTGAATAACTCCACTTTTGGTGGAAATTAACCCATATGGTTTATATTCCTGACAGATATATTCTGTGGCGTATTCATCATTTTTTATACCATGAATCAAATCCACATGATAAATCATTTTCTTACCATGGATTTTTGCCAGCATATGGACATTTTTCAACTGGGCAATGTGCATGTCCAGGAATACACCAATTTCATAGGGACTTTTCAAGAACCTCTCAAAATCTTTCATATCTGCGGATGCAGGTAATATCTTTTGTTCCATGTTTTTAGCCCCCTTTCCATTAACTTCTGGGCTCTTTTAAATATTTGTACAAAACATCTCCGCCTCGTTGTCCGATTCCGCGAAAATGCTTAAAGTCCTCTCTTTTCACAAGAACCTCACGAAACACCATAAAATCTTCGTTTTTCACATAATACTCAGACAGTTCCCCTGACATCAACCTATTCAAAATATCATTTATATGGTCCGCATTCATTTTACCAACCCCTTCTTTTGGGCATGCTTGTCAATGCCAACTTTGCTTCATTAACATATTCTATAAAAAACGGTTTATCGTGTACAGAAGTAAATTTTCATTAATATTACACTGTTTTTAACAAAATTGTAATATTAAAGC
>NZ_JBALNY010000223.1:0-7677 GCF_036962145.1 Bacillus sp. JJ1764
GTCGAGCAACCTTCAGACAAGGGAAAGTCAAACGAGCGAGATAGAGTCTGAAGCCAAGCCAACTTCGGACAAGGAAGAAACAAAAAAAACAGTTGATGTCCCAGGCTATCTTAACTTGTTTATAGGAAAATTAGAAAAGTATATCACTGTAAAAGATGCTCTAATAAAAATCGTCTCAAGGAACGGTAAGCAGAAAAGTCAGCAAGAGATGTCTTGATAGAAATAGATTCAATGCCCAAGCGACAGAATTCTAAAGCAAAATTGTTCAATAAACCAAGTACCCAACTCAATTAGCAGGAATATCGAGAAAAGATGTCTAATAGTGTTAGTTGAGGGTGAGATTCAAACTCACTCTACTCTATAAGGTTCAATCAGGTATTCCAAGAGGAGGGATTACGATGTTTACAAAGATATTAGTTGCCAATCGCGGAGAAATTGCTGTACGTATTATGAGAACTTGTAAACAACAGGGGATTAAAACAGTTGCCATCTTTTCAGAAGCAGATGCAGACGCTCCTCATGTCCGCTTTGCAGATGAAGCCTATCTAGTTGGTGGGCCAAGAGTGAATGAGAGCTATTTAAATATTAATAGAATAATTGATGTGGCCAAGCAGACTAGGGCAGAGGCCATTCATCCTGGGTATGGACTTCTTTCCGAAAATGCCACCTTCGCTAGAAGTTGTGAAGAAGCTGGTATCGTATTTATTGGACCAAGCCCTGACGTCATTGCTAAAATGGGAAGCAAAATTGAATCTAGAAAAATGATGGAATCAGCTGGGTTGCCTGTTGTTCCAGGAATTACCTATCCTCTTAAAGATGCTGAGGAGGCGGCTTTAATCGCAACTAAATTTGGATATCCGGTCATGCTAAAAGCCTCTGCAGGGGGCGGAGGAATAGGTATGCAGATTGCCCACAATGATGATGAAATAAAAAGAGCATATGCTGGCAATCAAAAACGCGCCACTGATTTCTTTGGTGATGGGGCCATGTATGTGGAAAAGTTTATTGCCAATCCAAGGCATATTGAAATACAAGTATTAGCAGATTCCCATGGAAATGCTCTATATTTATGGGAGAGGGAATGTTCAATTCAACGCCGCCATCAAAAAGTAGTGGAAGAGGCGCCATCACCGTTTTTAGATAAAGAAACACGGCAAAAAATGGGCGAAGCAGCTGTCAAAGCAGTAAGGTCTCTCGGCTATACCAATGCCGGTACAATAGAATTTTTAGTTGATGAAAACAAAAATTTTTACTTTTTAGAGATGAATACAAGACTTCAAGTAGAGCATCCAGTAACAGAGGAAATTACCGGGCTTGATTTGGTGGAATGGCAGCTTCGCATCGGAGCTGGTGAGCAACTAACTTTTACCCAATCGGAAGTAAAATTCGAGGGCCATGCAATAGAGGTAAGGATTTATGCCGAGGATCCCAAAACATTCTTCCCTTCTCCAGGGCAAATCACAAAATTAGTCGTACCAGAAGGTCCTAGTATCCGTAACGAATTAGCGATTCATGATCAATCAAAGGTAACGCCTTTTTACGATCCAATGGTTGCCAAGTTGATTGCTAAAGGTGAAGATCGTGATGAAACGATTAAAACCTTACTAAACGCTTTAAATGATTTTTCAATAGAAGGAATAAAAACGAATATCCCTATGTTAAAAGAAGTAATAAGTCACCCAGCTTTTAAAGTGGGGAATACAACCACCAACTTTGTAACAGAATTTCTTCAAGTGAAAAAATAACAGTAAAAAAAAGCGACAAAGCTAGTTGTCGCTTTTTTAAATATATATTTTCTCTAACTTTAATGGTTGAAGGGCATTGGTAGAATCAACATAAATAAATGCATTATATCGTTGAGAAAGGATGGAAGGAACGTAGTTTCCAAAATGCTCGTAACTAGGATCATACACCACTCCGATGGCACGGTGACCCATTCTCTTGTTAAATTCACTGTTATTTTCATTGAAAATGATCATTTTGTCGTATTGGCCCGCCTTATGCAAGAGATCTTCCCAACTCCCTTCTTGAGCAGAAGGAACCACGATTCTTTTAAAGTCATCACCCCATGCATCCGCGGCGATGACCGTTCCCCGATGGGTTCCGAATCCAACAATAAACACGTTTTCAGTCCCAAGCTGCTCTCTAACTATTTGTCCCACATTTACCATCCCTGCATCTGTCATATCGGTTGCTCGGGCATCTCCAACATGGGTATTATGCTCCCAGATAATTCCCTTTGACTCATTTCCGTAAAAGGAACTGATTTTATTTAATACTTCAACCATGTGCCGGTCACGAATATTCCAAGATTCGTTATCATTCACAACCATAGTCCGATAATAGTTTTCGGCGTTTGCTGTGATCAACGCATTTACCTCGAGATTTAATTGGCTTTCTTCCAAACTAGTATATTTTTCCTTGTTTGTTACGATTTCAGTCAAAAGCTGAATAACTTCATCATGGCAGCCCTCAGAATAAAAAGCAGCTGAAACACCATACATTTGTGGTTCTCGATTAAAAGGCTCAAAACAGGCAAATGCCCTTTTGGCTTTTTCAATATCAGGGTAGTTTGTTTTTTCTAAATAACGAATAATTTCATCCATGGATTCCCATAAACTATAGACATCTATTCCATAAAAGCCGACCTGGTTATTTTTGGGGCGCTTTAGGTTCAATTCCTTTATCCATTCGATTAGTTCAATCATTTCTTCATTTGCCCACATCCAAGTTGGCCAACGATGAAAAGTGGACAACACCTCTCGGGCGTTTTTGTGTACTTGGTCATAGCCTTTAATGTAACGATTTACTTTTTGGCATGCTGGCCAATCTCCTTCAACGGCAATGAATGAATATCCCAAATCCTCAATCAATCTTTTGGATAGCTGAGCACGAATCTTATAAAATTCAGAGGTTCCATGTGATGATTCACCTAATAACACATGTTTTACTTGGGCAGCCTTTTCCAAAAGAATAGAATATCCATCATTTTTAGTCAGTGGTATTGCCGATTGTCTAATGGCTTGGACAATTTTATCCATATTATTCCCCCAGTTTTATATATTTGAACAGTGTCATATTCTTCTTAAACATAGGATTTACTTCAAGAAAATTTTTTATTAGTAGATGGTAGAAAACAAAGTGTCGCATTATTATCACAATTTCAACCATTTTTTTGTATATAATAGAGTTTGGGAATATTTTCTTTTTAAGTATATTTGTGAAAGTTTTCACAAAATAAAGGAGGAAACATATGAAATACCCTCATTTATTCGAAAAAGGAAAAATCGGCAGCTTAGTTTTGAAAAATCGAGTAGTGATGCCACCTATGGGAACCAACCTTGCTGGTCCTTACGGTGAAGTGACTGACCGTCAGATTCGCTACTATGAGGAAAGGGCAATGGGTGGTACGGGATTAATCATCGTCGAGTTTACTTCCATTGACTATGAATTAGGAAAGGGAATGCTTAATCAATTAAGAATCGATGAAGATCGATTTGTTACCGGCTTCCATCGCTTAGCCAATGCCGTACATAAATATGATGCAAAGATTTTTGTTCAGCTCCATCACGCTGGAAGGCAATCTAATTCTATACTGACAGAAGGAAAACAAATGGTTGCTCCAAGTGCGATTACATGTGCAGCAGTAGGGGAAGAACCTAGGGAGTTAACGAATGCCGAAGTAAAAGAGTTAGTAAATAAATTTATTAAAGCTGCAATCAGATGTAAAACTGCGGGTATTGATGGTGTGGAAGTGCACGGTGCCCACGGCTACTTAATCAATCAATTTATAAGTCCCAATACCAATTTGCGAACAGATGAATACGGTGGAAGTTTTGAAAACCGCATGAGATTTTTAAAAGAAATTGTCGTCGGCATAAAGGAAAAGTGCGGCTGGGATTATCCTGTCACGGTTCGTCTTAGTGTAGATGAATTTGATGAAGGAGGACAGAATGTAAGTTTAAGTAAAGAAATCAGCATGTATCTTGAAAAAATAGGTGTTGATGGTATCCATGCAAGCTGCGGAAATTATAACTCTATGGACAAGATGATTGAATCCATGATGTTTGAACAAGGTTGGAAAGTGTATCTTGCCGAAGAAATAAAAAAAGTAGTAAACATTCCTGTGATAACTGTTGGGGTCATTCGCGAGCCTAAATTTGCGGAGAAAATTCTAGAAGAACAACGAGCGGATTTTATTGCAATAGGTCGTGGACAAATTGCTGATCCTGACTGGTCGAAAAAAGCATTAGAAGGTCGAGATCAAGAGATTCGAAAGTGTATTTGCTGCTTGAGTTGTATAAGATCGGCGATGGAAATGAACGTGAAATGCTCTGTAAATGTTAGAGCCGGTAGAGAGCTGGAATTTCCGGAAATGAAACCAATTGAGGAAAAGCGGAATGTCGCGATCGTTGGCGGTGGACCTGGAGGAATGGAGGCAGCCAGGATCCTATCATTAAAAGGATACCAGGTAACCATTTTTGAAAAAGACAACAAACTAGGCGGTCAATTAAATCTTGTCACAACACCAGTGGCCAAAGAAAAAATGAACTGGATTATTGATTATCATCGCCATGAAATGGAACGATTGCATGTAGATGTACGATTAGGAACAGAGGCTTCCATTGATAAAATCAAGGCAATAAATCCATATGCCGTATTCCTTGCAACCGGAGCTAAACCAATCATGCCAAATATGATGGGAATGGACCTACCAATCGTTTGTGACTATGAAGATGTACTTTTGGAACGACAGGCTTTTGTAAATAAACGAATTGCCGTAATCGGTAGCGGCATGGTGTGTTATAGTGTTGCTAGGAAGCTTGCCGAAAAAGGGAACCAAGTGATCTTAATCGATGTCCCAACAGCTACCGGTGGAAAGGTTTCTGCACCTACAAGAATGATGTTAATAAATCGTTTAAGAAATAATCATGTCCAAATCATAGAAGGAAAGAAATTGGATCAAATACTTCCAAATTCTATTATTATAAAGGACAAGATGGAAGAACAATCAGAAATGAACGTGGATCATGTTGTCTTTTCATTGGGAACACAGGCCCATAACCCATTAGAAGAATCCTACCGCGAGCATTTTGAAAATGTCTTCGTTCTAGGCGATGCCAATGACCCGAGCTCCATCACAAATGCCATTAAAGATGGTTTTGAAAAAGCGTATGTACTAGAGGCACTTGCAACAAATATCGAAAAAGTGAAGGAACCGGTAGGATCATTCTAATACCAAAATGACTATCAAATTGCCTATTTGATAGTCATTTTTATTTTTCAAAAGTAGTTGAAACATTTAATCGAAGTTTACGTAATAGTATTAACTAACTTTGACAGATAAGGTAAACTTAAGTTTTAGGTAATAAATTGGTAATAAAAGATATATATTATGGTATTTCAATAGATATTAAGTAGGGGTAGTGGAGAATGAATACAACGTTAATGATAGATCCTCAGGTTTGCTATCAGCAGGCAGAGCAGAAAGCGGCTGATTACTTCAAGACACTTTACACTCAGGCTATGCAAAAGACCTATGTCGATCACCTGACTAAAGATTTTCATACATGGAAGCAAAATCATATTCACCATTACCCAGTGTTTTCATTATTTTCACAGCGGAAGGGTAAACCTGAGACCAATAATTATCATCATTACATTAAGTGGTTGAATTATAAGGGAAAATTAGAAAGTTACCTTGATCGGAGCATTTCTTATTTATACATGCGTGATTTAGGCAAAGACTTAAGGGATCAGAGTACAAGAGACAAAGTTACTCAAGTGGTACAACGCTTGAAAAAAAATCTGACAAATGAGGATGAAACGAAAACAGAGGTTTTTGATATCGCATGGTTATACCGCTGGGGACAGAAGGAGGCGATTGAATCCACGATTATTTGGCTGTTGGAAAAATTAAAAAAGGTTTCTGACAATCTTCCAAAAGGAATGGATGCAGAACATGCCCAACGCAAACTCATGAAAATAATCGCAGGTGTTGTCATGCATGTGGATGATGAGTTGGATGAGGATACACCTCCGGTTGAGCGGTCACGAAGGTTAGATGAAGCCATTAGGCTGGGTTATTCCTATGGATTAACCTACCCATTTGTTGATGACCTCCTTGATTCCAATATTTTATCGAATAATGAAAAAAAACAGTATTCCAATTTAATTGAAAAAGCCCTTTTGACAGGGGAAGTCTCGGATTTTGGTCCATGGTCAGGAAGCAATATGACCCTAATCTCATTTATTCATTCCGAACTTAGCGAAGCCTTCAAATTTATAAAATCCTACCATCAACCTGATACAAGGAAATTGTTCTTCGAGCAGGCATACGTGTTTTTCCGATCGCAAGAATTAGATCGAGAAAAGGATTTAAGGAATCCAAACTATACGAATGAGGAGCTTTTCATCCCAGTCATTTTAAAATCAGCTTCGTCTCGTTTAATCGCAAGGTCTGTAATGGATGCACCAGAGGATCAAGGATTTGATGCAAGAACATTTTTCTATGGAATCTATAATCAATTGGCAGATGATTTCGCCGATATGTTTGATGATTTGGAAGAGGGCGCTGTAACACCTTATACCTATTATATGAAATATCATACTATTCGACCTGATCTGATAAACCCTTTTGAATTGTACTGGGCGGTTATTTCTCATTTAATTCACGATGTTTACAACTCAGACCGTAAAACATGTGAAGTGATGTTGGATCGGGCCATTAACGGGTTAAAACGTTATAAGGAAAAAATGGGGGCCGACAAGTATAATGAAGTGATGAAGCTGTTTTCCTCTAAAATGGGAGGGTTTAATGAGCTGATTCAAAAATTGGTGCGAAAAGCAGATGATGTAGATTTTTTTGATAAACTGCTTCGTGATCAGATGATTTCGAATTTGAAAAATGATCGAAAAGAGCAGGATCAATTTAAAGAAACGGTTGAACAAGTACGAGTGAAGATCAACAGTAATTTAAAGATCAATCAAATGGTGAATGCTGTCGATCCTATAGTCAAGGCTGCCAATTACAGTCTCGATGGTGATGGAAAGAGATTGCGACCCATCATGACTTGGGTGATGGGGGTCAATGGCTATGGGTTGGATGAATCGACCATTATTCCACTATTAAGATCATTAGAATATATGCATACCGCCTCGTTAATCTTTGATGATTTGCCATCACAGGATAATGCTGCTTTCCGCCGGGGACGTCCAACATTACATCAAGTTTTTAACTCCGCTACTGCTGAGTTGACGGGATTATTTCTTACCCAAAAGGCCATTGAAGAACAAGCTTCGATCACCCATTTTGATGCGAAAACAGTCCTTGGGCTTATTCAATACTCAGCAATGGTAACCGAAGAAATGTGTAAGGGTCAGACAATGGACTTGAATTCGAAAGGGAAAGCATTAACCGTTGAAGAATTAAATACATTGTGCTTTTATAAAACAGGGATGGCGTTTGAGGCATCGCTCATCATGCCGGCGATTCTAGCTAATGCCAATGCTGCTGAAATGGACTCATTAAAAAAATTTGCCCGTCATGCCGGTATTGCGTTTCAGATAAAAGATGATTTATTAGATGTAGAAGGGGAATTGTCGGTACTTGGAAAACTACCGGGCAAAGATGCTGAAAACAAAAACTCTACTTTTGTAACTATATTAGGTATTGAG
>NZ_JBALNY010000223.1:7694-7934 GCF_036962145.1 Bacillus sp. JJ1764
AATATCCCGTTTCTTAAACATTTATTGAACTACATTGTGAACCGTAATCATTAAAGTAAAAAGAAGTTGATTTACTTTGTAAAATTAAAGATAAGTGAATGTGTGTTTTTATTATAAAAACAGCAACTTATCTTTAATGTCAAACATTATATGATAATTAGTACATCCCTTATAGATAGTGGTGTACTTTTTTGTATATTAGACCTCTTAAATGACCTCATTTACTACTACAACAAGAAG
>NZ_JBALNY010000224.1:0-2473 GCF_036962145.1 Bacillus sp. JJ1764
CATCTAAATGTTTGCTATACTTTTCCACGAAGCTAAGGATACTGTTAAATTGCTCCTCGGTTACCTGCTCAAATACGGCTTGATCCCGCTCTCGAAATTCTTTGTGCAATTCCTCATGGATTTTATAAATTTCTTTCCCTTTCCCAGTAAGCTTAAAGTAAATTTCTTTCTTATTATCCGGTCTCTGATAGCTTTCAATTAAGCCTTTTTCCATGAGTTTCTTCGTTATTTTACTGATAGCACTCCTAGTCATATAAAAGGACTCAGCAAGTTTTGTCACGTTGGAATCTACATTCCTTCCTATGTATTCGATACAATGCACTTCAGAAGGCTTATATCCCTTAAGACTGTCTTCCATTTTATGTTTATTAAGCCAAACCATCTTGTTAAATAAATCTCTGACCCCCATGATCACCTGGTCTTCTTTGTTCATGGACTGTCCCCCCACTCGTTAGTGCATATTCAATTTCAACAATATAAAAATAATACCGAATATATATCGTTTTTCAAAGTAATTTTCATAATGTTCCCTTTTTATTCATCTTTAGAAAAAAAGCAGAAAAAAGTGGCAACATTAAAGATACCAATATTTTCGTTTTTTTGTGGATAATCCATAGAAAATTGCATCAAGCAATAGTTAAACCAGAAAAAATCGTATAACTTTTGAAATCAGGAAATAATACTAGAGAGGTGAAAATATGGATACGGAAAAATTTAAATTAACATCTTCAGAAATTGGTTCTCTATGGGGCGAGTATGTAAACGGAACAGCGATTGATCTGGTAATGAAATATATGTACTCCACTATTGAAGATGAAGCAATAAAAGCCGTTTTTAATGATGCTATCAAAACATTCGAAAAACAAAAGAAACAAATGATCACTTTTATTGAGAATGAAGGGTTTCCTGTTCCAATTGGATTTAATGAGTCTGACCTATATATAGGCAAACAGAGATTGTTTTCAGATGCATTTTGCCTAAACTATTTACATGTCATGACATTACATGGATTATTAGGGCATATCACTGCATTTAGCATTTCTGTTAGAAAAGACTTAAGGGATTTTTACGACTCATGTGATCATGATGGGAAAAAGATGTATCACCAAACGATTGAGCTTTTGCTGAATAAAGGACTTTTTCAGAGAGACCCATTATTCTATGCATATGAACAACCGCAATTAATTACAAGCCATGATTTCAAAGATGGTATCTTTGGAAAGGGTAGAACGCTTACTGCTACAGAAATCATTTCAATTTCTTTAAATCTGAAAAAAAGTATTATTGCTAAAACCCTTTCTATTGCATTCAGCCAGGTGGCAGAATCTAAAGAAGTAAGAGAATTTTTATCTGAATCTGAGAAAACTGCTGATGGACAAATAAAAGCATTAGCAAAAATACTCCAAGCTGATAATTTACCAGTTCCAAAATCATTGGAAACAGAAGTGACCATTTCAACTGACTCTCCATTTTCTGATAAGTTATTAATGTATCACATGGGATTTCTGTTTCAAGCAGCACAAACCTATCATGGAGCAGGCCTTGCAACATCCATGAGAACAGACTTAGTTACCACTTATGAGGCAACTATCATACAAAATCTTTTAGTTACNNGTAAATAATAAATGGTTAGAACAACCTCCGCTTGCCCCCAATAGGTCAGAAATTGCCAAAAAAAAGTAATAGAAGTGCACGCCCTTCCAATCGGTTGGGCATTTTATATTCTAGAAATCCTTCTCCCAAAACGTTAACTTAATAACTAAAAGGGATCACCACAACGCGATCCCTTTTCATACATTACTTTAAGTGAAATTGCACTATATTTTAAAAGGAAATAACTTTTATTTTGATTAATGCCCACCATTATTACTTGAGTTGAGGTTTATTTGTATTCTGACTTATATTAATTATGTATTGGAAACCATAAAGTAGTAATGCCCTTAATAAATGGATCATTAAGTATTGGTATTTTGTTAATTTCCCCAATGTAAATATTTTAAAACGGTCCACTAATTTTACTCCACCTATAAAAATAAAACAAATATGAAGAATTAAATTTGATATGAAATACAATGGGAATTTACCAAAAGTCAGTTTTAATATCCACAGGCTTGTAATAAGATAGGGACCAAAATTAAAAAAAGTCATACTTTCCAAAGGTGTTACCGCTTTATAAAATCTCCACCATTTTCTCTTTTCACCAAATAAGTCTATTGCCTTGGTAAAAGTAGAGATAAATAGGGAGGCTGGGATATATTTTTGGAATGATTTTCGACCCATAAATGGTACTGTTAGCCATGGGAGAATCAGTAAAGTAATATAGAACCATTTTGATCTTTTCATGATACTACCCCCAAGGTTTTGATAAATATTTTCTTTGACAGTTTAACCGAAACTTACATTATTTATCTGTTTATTAACACCTGTTTAGTTCCAAAGAGACGCAAACTTTTTTTCATTTTTTCTTTTTCTT
>NZ_JBALNY010000225.1:0-3727 GCF_036962145.1 Bacillus sp. JJ1764
CCATAATTTGCATGGGGTCCACTGAAAATGTCTTTCATAAGCACAATGAACGTCAAAATCTCTATTGGTTTCATCGAAAGTGTCTTTCAAAGCCTACGACCTCAAAAATCCCCATTGGCCTCCATCAAAACTGTTTTTCATAAGTTGAAAGATCACTCCCGGTACCCCCAAGTGAAAATGGCCCTCATCTATTATCAAATGTAATTCGCCTTATAGTCTCTTTAAAAAGACATAACTAGTCTTATCATATTCCATTTTTTCTTCATAAAACCGGTGCGCATCTACTCGCTGAAGTCCGGAGGAAAGGGATACAGCTTCATAGCCATGTTCTCTTGACCAGTTTTCAACATAGGAGAGCAGGGCTCTTCCATGACCTTTGGAGCGAACGTTTGCATCTGTAACGAGATCGCATACCCAAATGGCTCTTCCGTTGTAAAGAGTAATCATCGGCATAAATCCAGTGACAGCAACAATTTGATCATTTTCAAAAACGGCCGCCAATCTGTAATCTTCTTTTGCCACGGCTTCCTCTACAATCTCAAGAAAGCTGTCTTCATCTAAATGTGTACGTAGTTGCTGCATAACCGGAAATGCCTCTAGCCATTCTCGTTTATTCGTTAATTCTTTAATAATGATTGAATGATTCATATCTATTCCCCTTTATTCAGATTATAAAAATAATTTAATCATAAACTATAAAAATTAAAAAGCAACGAGCACACCCGCTGCTTTCAGAAGCTTACCTTAATTTGCTCTTAACAAACTCGCCGATTTCGTCAATTGATTGTTGGCCTTCCGGAATGGTGAAGGTTTGAAACACGTGCCACATATCTTCCCAGATTTTGAAGGTTACGTCAGCACCAGCTGAACGGGCACGATCAACAAGGCGGGTGGAGTCGTCCAACAGGATTTCATCATTTCCGACATGTACAATCATTGGAGGTAAACCGGATAAATCTGCGTAAATCGGTGATACGATTGGATTTTTTGGATCTATTTCACGAAGGTACATAACGGGAACTTCTAAAGTCAAATTCGGACTTAACCACGGGTCAGCTTCTTTACGTGTTTCCATGGATTCTCCAGTACCTGCTAAATCGGTCCACGGTGATATTAATACAGCTACTGCCGGTAATGGTTCCCCATTTTCTTTTAAGGTTAATAGAGTAGACATGGTTAATCCGCCGCCAGCAGAGTCACCGCCAATAATAATGTTTTCTGGTTGGTAGCCGGAAGAACACAGCCAATGGTAAGCATGTAACGCATCTTCTAACGCTGCTGGGAAAGGATGTTCAGGTGCTAAACGGTATTCAGGAACAAGAACACGTGCTTCAGTGGAGAAGGATAGTTTGGAGGCTAAGTAGCGATGGGTATTGCAGCTTCCCATGATATAGGCTCCTCCATGTAGGTAAAGGAACACCCGGTCTGCCTTCGCATTTGGGGCGGAAACCCACTCTGCCGGTATTCCTTCAATAGTTGTTTTTTCAACTTGAACATCTGATACATCGGGGGTTAAAGCTGATAACATTTCAAGGCCTTGACGAGCTGCTTCAATACTAAATTCAGCAGCCGCAGACTGGCCTTGGCCGGTTGATTGGGCCTTTAAAAATTGTTTAACCATCAAACTTTCTGGACTTGCCATGTAGTTGTCCCCTTTCCAAACGACAAAATGTGTACGAGTTAGTACTTCTATAGAAGTTTGAATAAATCCTTCATCCTCAAGAAAAAAAGAACCTGAAAGGTCCTTTTAAAAATTATCGAGGAACCAATGGTTTTACCGAAATGGCTGGCGTTAACGAGGTAATCATACACCCTTCTAATTGTTCTTCCTTTAGTAAACCAAGGCTTAGTGCTGCTTTAATTTTTGCATCATCAGGCTTTTTAACGGTTAGGATCAGATCGTGAAGCTGTAATTCTTCTAATCTCTTAACAGTAGTTTCCTCGTTAAATCGCTCAGTTTTACGTACTTGCCGCTGAAGTTTATAGCCGCTAATGGTAACTTCTCCTTTATGATTAGAACCGATCAAGTTATCAAAGTAATCTTGAAACTGATCCTTCAATTCATTCATTTTCATTTCAATTTCCTTTTTCTGTTTGTTGAGCTCATAATATTGTACTAGCATATCTCTGGTGATCAAGCTTCTCGCCTCCTCGCGAACATATATTCTATTTTATGGCCGTTTTTTGATAAATAGTACATAAATACTCTTAGCAATAACAATATATTTTTTGACAAAAATTGTATTTAGACACACATCTATGATACTATTAATTTGAATATTCGAATTTTTTATAATGGGGTGGGAGAATGAATGTACCATTAGTGTTACCGCAATTTTTGGACAGAGCTGTTGCGTTATATGGGGATAAACCGGCAGTCTATTGTGATGAAAGGATATTTACATACGAACAATTAAATGGTCGGGTCAACCAGCTTTCTCATGGTCTGAAGGAATTGGGGGTCAAAAAAGGAGATCGAATCGCTTATTTAGCACCCAACACTGTAGAAATGCTCGAAGGATTTTATGGGATATTTCAGTTGGGGGCGATCATGGTTCCGCTCAATATCCGTTTGAAGCCAGAAGACTACCTGTTTATTTTGAATCATAGCGAGTCAAAGTTGCTTTTTGTCGATCAGGATTTGTATGATTTAATTAAACCAATCAAAGGAAAATTAGAAACAGTGGAGCGTATTATCGTCCAATATCACGATTCGTCAACAAATGAAATCGATTACAATCAATGGCTATCAAGTTTTTCAACGGAAACTTTTGACCGTGCCGAACTCGATGAAAATGATGTGTGCAGCTTGCTTTACACAAGTGGAACAACAGGTAATCCAAAGGGAGTTATGTTGACTCACCGCAATAATTACTTGCATGCGCTAAGTTCCATGCATCACCTAAGAGTTACTGATCGTGATGTATATTTACATGTTCTTCCTATGTTTCATGTTAACGGTTGGGGATCACCGTTTTACTACACTGCCAATGGTGCAACCCATGTTTGTTTGAAAAAAGCCACGCCTGAATCCATTTTTCAGGCGGTTCAGAAGTATAAAGTCTCAGTTCTGCACATGGCACCTACGGTCTTGAACGCGTTGTTGCAGTATTATGAAAAAAACCTTCCGGAGATAGAACAGGATGTTCGTGTTGTCATAGCAGGTTCCGCTCCGCCGCCGGCATTTGTAACACGAGTGGAAAAAGAATTAGGCTGGGAGTTTATTCAGGTCTATGGGATGACTGAATCGTCACCGCTTAGTCTGATTTCGACCATACGAATGCAATTAAACGATTTATCTCCAGCAGACAAGGCAAAAATAAAAGCTAAAGCAGGCTACCCGATGATTGGGTGTGATGTTCGAGTTGTCAATGATTTTGGTGAAGAAGTGGCCCACGATGGGGTGGAGATTGGTGAAGTTATAACAAGGAGCCATGGAGTAATGCTTGGGTACTGGAAAAATGAAGAAGCAACCATGGAAGCCATCCGAGAAGGGTGGCTGCACACCGGTGACATGGGTACCGTAGATGAATTTGGCCATATTGATATTGTTGACCGCAAAAAGGATATTATTATTAGCGGTGGAGAAAATATATCATCGATCGAGGTGGAAGGGGCCTTGTATGAACATCCAGCCGTTCTTGAGGCAGCCGTAATTGCCGTCCCACATGAAAAATGGGGTGAAACTCCGCATGCTTATGTTGTTTTACGGGACAATCATCATGCA
>NZ_JBALNY010000225.1:3749-4177 GCF_036962145.1 Bacillus sp. JJ1764
TGCCTTTTCCAGAGAAAAATTAGCCCATTTTAAAGCAGTAACTGGAGTTACCTTTGTGGATGAACTTCCAAAAACTGCTTCAGGAAAAATTCAAAAAGTCCATCTGCGCAATGAATATTGGAGTGCAAAAGGGAAGGTTGAACGGTTTGTGAATTAAATAGTTTAAAAAACCACTTAGATTACTGGTCTAAGTGGTTTTTTCTGATTTCATCTTATTTTGATTCACAATGGTCTTTTCAACTAAATATTGATAACCGTAAATTATAATCGAAAGTATGATACAAATAAAATACCAACCAATATGATTAATTTTTTTAAATTTAAATGCACCAACCTTTTCCCATGCATAAGCCATGGGGAAAGCGGTAAGAGTATTAAGAGCAACATTGGTAATCAAATATTTTGGGAAATTACCGAAAGTTAGTTTA
>NZ_JBALNY010000226.1:0-1320 GCF_036962145.1 Bacillus sp. JJ1764
ATCCTGATTTTACTGTTAATACACTATTGTAAATATTAGAGGAGTGTGAAGACGGATGGTAACACTATACACTTCACCAAGTTGCACATCATGTCGGAAGGCAAAATCATGGTTAGAAGAACATGAGATTCCATACAAAGAAAGAAATATTTTTTCTGAACCATTATCGTTAGAAGAAATTAAGGAAATTCTTCGTATGACTGAAGATGGAACAGATGAAATTATTTCAACCAGATCAAAAACATTTCAAAAATTAGATGTAAATTTAGATTCAATGCCATTACAGGATTTATTTAAATTAATCAAAGAAAATCCTGGATTATTGCGTCGTCCGATTATTATTGATGAGAAACGTTTACAAGTTGGATATAATGAAGATGAGATTCGCCGCTTTCTACCAAGAAAGGTGCGTACTTACCAATTGCGTGAAGCACAACGTATGGTAAACTAAGTGTAAGACCTTCACATTTGAAGGTCTTTTTCTTGCATAAATATTTGTAGTTTTTTTGTTTATTTGTTATAATAAAAGGAATATCTTGATGAATATGAACTCCCAAATGATCCTCTGGTTTATGTAACTAGGCTATATGATGGTTTTAGTGATTTTAGATATTTTTATTTCCCTAATCACAGCTTTTGTCATAAAATGAAAGTACAAGAGTACTTAGTTTTTTGTCTAAAGTTCAGTTTGTATAAACCTTTTTATATGAGTCAATGCTATAGGTTATCTGCTTGGGGGTATTTAGTCCCTTCAATTATCGACGACGGAAGGGAGAGGTTGATATGGAAATTGAACGAATTAATGAAAATACCGTAAAATTTTATATTTCTTATGGTGATATAGAAGAAAGAGGATTTGACCGGGAGGAAATTTGGTACAATCGTGAACGTAGTGAAGAACTCTTCTGGGAAATGATGGATGAAGTCCATGATGAGGAAGAATTTGCTGTTGAAGGTCCATTGTGGATTCAGGTTCAGGCACTTGATAAAGGGTTGGAAGTACTGGTTACAAAGGCACAGCTTTCAAAAGATGGTCAAAAATTTGAACTTCCGATTCCTGGTGAAAAAAGTAAAGATTTACCGGTCGATGAAAAAATAGAAGAACTTTTGGATCAGCATTTCAATACAAATTACTCAGATGATGATGAAATATTGATTGAGGATGATTCATTAGAGTTTATGCTTGTCTTTAGGGAATTTGAAGATGTTATCATGCTTTCGAAACGCCCTGGTTTAGACGAGTTAATGACCAAACTTTATTATTTCGAAGGGAAATATTACTTATATACAGAATTCCCAGAAGATTTATTCGAAGAAGAT
>NZ_JBALNY010000226.1:1370-2036 GCF_036962145.1 Bacillus sp. JJ1764
CATCGCGTTCAAGAATATGGGAAAGAAATCATTTCTGAACAGGTATTCGAGGAAATTCGAAAACATTTTAGCTAAAAAACTGCCGATTTCAATTTTGAAATCGGTATTTTACATGATGAAAAAATAAAGGATCTGGAAGGTGAGAGCACTGAAAAATACATTTAGGGTAATCCTATTTCTATCTGTACTGTCCGGTTTATTATTTTTATTTAAGGATAGGCTGGAAAGTGGAGTACTTGGATTTCTTAGTGTTTTGATTACGCTTTCAGTCATATTTATTGGCTTTGTAATCTTTTTGGAAAATCGCCATCCTACCCAAACGATAACATGGCTGGTAGTTTTAGGAAGCTTCCCGCTAGTGGGGTTTATTTTCTACTTGTTATTTGGTCGCAATTATCGAAAAGAAAAAATGTTTCGTAAAAAATATTTCCTTGATAAACAGGCATTTTTAACGGTAGAAGGTGACGATGACCCACGAAATGAAGAAAAACGAAAATTAATGGGTGAACATCAAGGAACATTATTTACCCTTGCCCAAAAACTAGGAAACAGTCCCATTTCTTTTGATACTGCCACAAAGGTGCTAACAAATGGAGAGGAAACTTTTCGTCATATCATTGCGGAATTAAAAAGAGCAAGGCATCATATACACTTAGAATATTACAT
>NZ_JBALNY010000227.1:0-2947 GCF_036962145.1 Bacillus sp. JJ1764
TCAGATTCCGCGTCACCGGGGACACCTTTGCGTTAAGCTAACCACTACTACTGCCTTCGTGGTTCGGGACTTTCACCCTAGAGACTGCACCCATGCCGGGCGCACACAAAAAAATCCCCATCAATGGATGAGGATTTTTATAAACTAATCAGAACTATTCACCATGATACCAGCTACTTGTGTTAAGCGGTCATAAAAAGCTAGTCCTGCCGGGTTTTCATCAAGACCAATTTCATGAAATGCTTCCTTCATACAGCGGAGCCAAGCTTTTGCTCTTTTTGACGTTACTTCGAATGGCAGGTGACGTTCTCTCATAGCAGGAGGACCAAACTCCGCACTGTAGAGGGCTGGCCCCCCTAAAAATTGAGGTAAAAACATCCTCTGCTTCCTTTTAATTTCTTCCATATCCCCTTCGAATAATGGTGCCAAATCTGGATCGTCATAAACACGAGGGTAAAAGGCCTCAACCAGTTTATTAATCGTTTCCTGCCCACCAATTTCGGTATAAAGTGATCTAAATGGAATTTCCAAATCTACTCACCATCCTCCTAACATTTTTTCCCTGTATTTCTAATTATAATAAGGTGAATAAAGTTATTTCGTGATATAAATCACACTTACAGTAAATGATGAACATTTCCTTACAGTACTTTATCAGATTAAACATCTTTTCTTGTATTTATGGTATTCTAAAATAATGACTTAATTCAAAATTAGGGTGCAACACGAGGTGATAAAAATGAACAAAGCCTGGATGTATGTAGGAATGACCTGCATCTTTGAGTTAATGTGGGTATATGGATTTAACACAGCCGTCACTTGGTGGGAATGGGGTATGGTTATCGCCATCATTTTTACTGACTTCCACATCTTGCCTAAGGCTTGTGAAAGTTTGCCAACGGGTACCGTTTACTCGGTTTTTGCTGGTGTTGGTACAATAGGGACGGTCTTAATGGATATATTTCTGTTTGGTGGAAGCATGAACACTCTTAAATTACTGTTTATGGCATTCATTGTAATCGGAGTAATTGGCTTGAATCTTGCTGATCATCGTGAAGAACATAAAGAGGTTAGGAAGGAGGTCGCCTGACAATGGGCTGGTTGTTTTTAATATTGGCTGCTGCAAGTGAGGTAATCGGGGCTGCAGGTTTAAAATTATATAGCCAAAAAAAATCGATCCGAAATGGACTTCTTTATATTGGCGGGTTTGGACTTTCCTTTGTATTTTTGTATACATCATTCCATTATATACAGTTAAGTATAGCCTATACAGTCTGGACGGGGATTGGCACTGCTGGAGCCGTTTTAATTAACATGTACCTTTTTGGTGAATCCAAAAATATCGGGCGGTTTATTAGTGTGGGCTTAATCATGATTGGGGTAATCGGATTACGGGCTATGTCCTAAACGAAAACAACCCAAAGGCATATTTGGGTGTTTTCATTTACGTAAGCAATTCTTTTAATTGTTTGATCTTGTTTCCTTCAATTTGATTCTGGAAGCTTCCTCCCATCCTGACCGCAGAGCCAAAATGATATTCACTGGCACGAAGCTCTTTGTGAACAAATTCTATATTATCTAAGGACAGTCCAGAACCGGGCATGATGATTGGATAATGCGCAGATTGTTTCGATTGTTGGATCATCTCTTTTAATGTGCTGATTCCTTCAATTGCCGTCGGATTTCCTCCAGAAGTTAAAATGCGGTCCACATGAAAGGAACTGCCAATGAGCGATTGATAAAGTCCAAGGGGGTTGGTTTCGTCGATTGCCCGGTGAAACGTAACCGAGAGACCTTTGCATTCTTCCAATACCATTGATAGAAACTCAAAATCCAAAGTCCCGTGCTCCGTAAGCGCACCAAAAACAATCCCTGCCGCACCTAGTTCCTTGATCATTTTTATATCATCCTTCATGGCGGACCATTCATTTTTTAGATAGGTAAAGGAGTAGCTATGCGGACGCACCATGACCATTACTGGGATATCAACACTGTTTACCACTGTTTTGATAATTCCGTAACTGGGGGTTAATCCACCTTCTCCTATGGCAGATACTAATTCTAATCGATCTGCTCCATTTGCCTCTGCCATTATGGCATCCTCTTTGTTTAATACAATAATTTCAACTAAGCTCATGTGCATTCCCTCATTCTGTTATCATTCTTACCAAGTTTATAACAAGTTTAAAAAAGTGTCATTGACTGTTTGTACGTTCTATATTATTATACTAGTTTGCAGGTAACTAACTAGTGGTTCGAGAACCTCCCACTTAAAAAAACTAAGGAGAAATGAATATGGAGAAAACAAATGAAGCGTTCGGTGTTCATTATCGACCGGACAAATCACAAAGTAGAATCAAAGAAATTGCAGTCAACGGAATTGTTGCGGCCTTGTACATTGCTGTTTCAGCTCTAATCCAGCCATTTGGATTCACACAAGTACAGTTCCGCGTATCAGAAATGTTTAACCATCTGGTTGTATTTAACAAAAAATATCTTTATGGCATTATTCTTGGCGTTTTTCTTACAAATTTATTCTTTTCGCCAATGAAAGCTTATGACCTGATTTTTGGCGTTGGTCAATCATTGATCGCCTTATTCATTACCATCATATGTGCAAAGTTTATCAAAAGTATTTGGGCAAGAATGATTGTGAATACCATTGTTTTCACCTTTACGATGTTCCTCATTGCTATTGAATTGCACTTGGCCTTCAAGTTGCCGTTCTTGTTTACATGGTTAACTACTGCTGCTGGAGAATTAGTGGTGATGGCCGTGGGAATGCCGATTATGTATTTCATTAATAAACGTGTACGTTTTGATAAAATCGTATAAATTTTTAGAGCTACTGTCTGATCGTTTCGTTTGACCAGACAGTAGCTCTTTTTTTACTTAGGCTATGTTTAAAAAATACTGTTGATTTTAAACTCTGTTGATAGGAGCGGAA
>NZ_JBALNY010000227.1:3044-10504 GCF_036962145.1 Bacillus sp. JJ1764
AACATACAAGTTTAACAGTGCTCTTACTTAAGGAAAATTTAAGAAACCTATGTTTAAATGTCCTCATATGTTATTTATCATCAGGAGGCTGGCATCATTTATGAATTTTTTCAAGAACTTTAAGTTTGCTCAAAAAATCAGTGTTTTAACAGCAAGTTTTTTCTTATTTCTTGCCATCATTGGCTACGTATCATTTAATCAAATTACAAATTTACATTCAAATGTAAAGGAATTAAATGATTCTAGACTCGTGCCAATCGTTCAACTCGAGGACCTTAAATCAAATATCGAATACATTAAGACACAATCAACTTCCATCATGGATGCACGTGATGATGCCGAAGAAATGTCAGCCACTCAGAAGGATGTGGCCACTAGAGAAGCTACTGTAAAGAAACAGCTAACAGCATACAAAAATAATTCTGAATACATAGCTATGGTAAAAAAAGTGAACGCCTTCCTTACTGCTTCTGAATAGTTTGTGCACTCAAACGAGGCACAACAAACAGTGGATACTACTATACAGCAAGGGGCAACTGCAGGTCCGCCTCAGGGTATGGTGAAAATGGACTCAACCCGGAAGGAAGCCATTAATGCACTGGACAAGTTAATTGACAACCAAGTCAAAAATGCCCAAAAAACATACGATGACAGCAAATCGGTTTACAAAACCACTCTATTAATTATTATTTCTGTATTGGCAGCTAGTGCTATCTTTACCTTACTTTTATCGGTATTTATTACTAGATCGATTGTGATACCTGTTAAAGGTGTCACATCAAAGTTAAATGAAATTTCACAAAGCAATGGTGATTTGACCCAGAGAATTGGTTATAACAGCAAGGATGAAATGGGTGAACTGAGCCGAAGCTTTGATCTGTTAATTGGAAAATTATGGGACATTATCAAAGAGGTGGCGGCTTCATCTGAAACGATTTCGACATCAAGTGGACAATTAAACGAAGCGACGGGTGTGACCGTTCAATCCTTGGAGATGATTTCAAAAACCATTGGAGAGATTGCTTCAGGTACTTCTCAGGGAGCGGCATTTGCTGAGCAGACGACCTCAAATCTGATAGAAGCTGTCAATTTTTCAGAATCTACCGCTATGGCGACGAGGCAAACGAATGACAATACTCTAAAGGCAAAACAAGCTGCAGAAGAAGGTGCCGGAAAAATTTCTAAAGTGGTTGATTCCATTACCAATATGGCTGCTTCTTCAAAAGATGTTACGGTAATCATTAGTAATTTAAATGAATCATCCAAAAAAATCGGGGAAATTATTCAGATTATCTCAGGAATTTCTACCCAAACTAACCTACTTGCCTTAAATGCTGCTATTGAAGCAGCACGTGCCGGAGATGCGGGAAAAGGATTTAGTGTCGTTGCTGAGGAAATTCGCAAACTGGCTGATCAGAGCAACAAGGCGGCCATTGAAATTTCTGAACTTGTAAAAGATAATCAAGCAAAATCCATTTCAGCCGTACAATCCGTCCATTTAGTGGAAGAAAGAGTATCTGAAGGTGTTAAAAATGCCGACGAGGTTGGCGAATCTATTCAAAATATCATGAACCATATTCAAGATATCGTCAATCAAGTAAAGCAGATTGACAAAATGAATACACAGCAGGCTAATTCCTCAAAAGAAATGAGACAGGCAGTGGCCAATTTGGCGGACGCCTCCAGTGAGATTGCTGCCGGAACAGAACATATTAGCAAAAGTATCGATGGACAAGTTCTGACCATGAACGAAATGGAAAAAACAACAAATCAGCTGTCAGAAATGGCGAAACGTTTAAAAGAACTAACAAGTGGATTTAAAATTTAAGTTCTATGCAGGACATACTGCTCCCCTTCATGTCTATTGTTGACGGGTAGACGTTCTTTGGGATTACCACTTTCAATCAAGGCATTATTGTTGATATTTTTTTCAAAAGGAAAATATAATTAAATTAGCTTTTGAATATATTGCCATTTGAGGGGGAGATTTTTTACATGCTGCAGCGTCCAAATGAAAACGAGTATCCGGAATATTATGTTCCCTATGTTAGCTTGGTAAGAGATGGTGACCTGATCACCCTTCTAAAGGAAAATCTTGCACAGGTGTCTGAGCTTTTCGATAGTCTTTCTGACGAGGACGGACAATATCGCTATGCACATGGTAAATGGAGTATTAAAGAGGTTTTGGGTCACATCTCGGATACGGAGAGAGTAATGAGCTATCGGTTACTTCGCATTGGCCGCGGTGACCAAACTTCATTAGCTGGTTTTAATGAAGAATACTTTGTCAACGGCTCACAGGTGAACGATCTTCCAATTAAATCGATTCTAAACGAATACATCACGGTTAGAAATGCTACCATTGCACTAATCGAAAACATGCCCAAATCTGCCTGGGAAAATGTAGGCAACGCTAACAATCTGCCAGTGACGGCTCGAGCAGTCGCTTACATCCTTGCAGGTCACGAAATTCACCACCGTAACATCATAACTCAAAAATACCTGCCAAATATCAAATAAATACTATATCCACAGAGCAATTGGTGCGTGTTTCATCGTTGCTCTTTTTTCATGGAGTAGGTTCGTTAGGGTAACAACACCAACAATTATATAATTGTGAAAAATATAGTTGCGAACAAACGTTCTTGTATATTATAATTTAATTGTTGGCAATAATAGGTAGGGCTTGAGAAAATAAAATCATTGGATTTACTTATGTTGTCGATGGCTTTGTGATGGTTAACTATTTTTGTTAGGGAGATGATTTTTTTGACTACTCGTTTAATTCCTTACTTGGTGATGAATGGAAATGGCAGAGAAGCGATTCAATTTTATGAAAAGTCATTAGGTGCGCAAGTTTTATTTTTACAATCCTTTGGAGAAATGCCAGAAAATCCGGAATTTCCTTTACCCGCTGAAGCCAAGGACTATGTCAGCCATGCAACATTTAAAGTAGGAGAAACAGAAGTTATGCTGTCTGATACCTTTCCTGGTCAGCCGCATCATAGTGGAAACCAAGTAACAATCTGCATTTCTACAGATGATATCGAGGAAGCAAAAAGAATTTTCAATGCCTTACAAGATGGCGGTCAAGTTTCTATGCCGCTTCAAGAAACATTTTTCAGCCCGGCATATGGCAATTTGACCGATAAATTTGGCGTCTCTTTCCAAATTTTCACCGAAGGAAAACAGCATTAAAATAGTTCCAGGGTTCCAAGGATTCTTTGGAACCTTTTTATTATACAAAAAGGAATCAACCAAGCAGCTGATTCTTTTCATCCCATTTTCGATTTTGCGGCTGCAGGTTGATATTTCCTCATTGGTCCATAATCCAGGACTTCCTGCAAATAGAGATTCCCATTCGGACTTTTTTTCTTAAGTAGTTCCATCAAATATGTAATATCATCCATCGCTCTATGTGTTTGATGATTTGTGATTTCATGAGCTTCTAATAAAGTTAACAATTTGCTGTTGGGATAACCATACTGTTTCCACGTTACATTTCTCATTGAGCAGTACCATTTTAATTCATTTACTTCAGGGTACATGTGATAGAGAAAACTTCGGTCAAACGAAGCATTATGGGCGAAAACAGAATCAGCCCGATCAAAATACGATTTAATCTGTACGTCTAAAAAACTCTTTCCCTTAACCATTTCATATGGAATCCCATGAACCCGGAAAGCCTTCGAATAGTTTCTCTTGGCAGAGCTCGAGAGCGGTTCGCGTAAAAAAGAATTCTCCTCAAGGATTTCCATAATTTCTCCAGTATCCTCACGATAAGAAAATAACTTCATCGCCAGTTCAATTACCTCATCGGTGGTTGGGCCCAAACCAGTTGTTTCAACATCCAGAATCAGACCAACACGTTCCTGAATTCCCATCAATATCATCCTTTAATCCGAAAGTTTCCTTCATTATACCAAATTCATGTCCATCCTCCTATCTGGAAAATAAGCCCTAATTATTTTTCCAAACCTGCAATAAAAGCCCTCATGATGATGGACAAACTCTCATCTAAATCAAGCGCCATTTTAAATCCCCCACGCTGCTCCAAAGCAGAAAAACCATGTAAAATACTGCGCATCCCTCTAACAGCATGCAGGGCAAGATCGCCCTCCAACTGAAAGGCCTGTAATACTTTAACAGAAAGCTCTACGACTTTAGCCCCCGCCTGCTGAACATCCCAATCCTCAGGGTCAGGTGCCATTAGCGTTGCCTCATATAAACCGGGGTGGTTCCTTGCAAAATTCACATATGCCCTGCTCAATGCTAAAATCGCTTCGGTGCCTGACACACCGATTGCTGATTGGGTCAATTCTTCATATAGCTTATTAATTCCATGTATTGCAAGTTGCTTTCGTAATCCCGGTAAACCATCGAAATGATTATATAAAGAAGGAGGGCGGATGTTCAGCTTCTTAGCTAAATTAGCCAAGGTAACCTCCTGCATCCCTTGCTTATCCGCCAATTCCCCCGCTGCTTCAAGTATTTTTGTTAATTCGAGTGCAAATTTAGGCCGTGGTGACATGGTCGTTCTCCTTTATCTTTTGTTCAAAATGCTGTATTGCCTTACTCATTTGAACTGAAGGGTTTTCAATCATTTCTCCATGGCCGATTGCCAATAAACTAGGCTTGAGTCCTGCTAGTTTTTTTGCACTTTGTAATGCCGTTTTTTTGCTCCAAGTTCCAAAAGCCGGGAATGGAAAGAAAGGCTTCACATCTCCAGCAACCGCCATTCCTCCTCTTGTCTGATAAGCATCTCCCGCAATCACTGCATTTGTTCTAGAATCAAGAAATGACATTGAGCCAGGTGTGTGCCCCGGAGTTTCGATTGCAATTAATGAACCAATCCTATCTCCTTCCTTTAATAATATAGATGCTTTTGTTTTTAAATTTTTCGGGACTCCCCCCTTTATCGGTGTTTGGTCCTCACTAGGATCCAGTGTCAGATCTCTGTTCATTAACCTGTTGTCTCTAACAGAAATATAGACCGGTATATCAGGAAGGACTTCTTTCAGTGAATCTATGGCACCAACATGATCGCCATGTGCATGCGTCAAAACAATCTTATTTATCGGCTTTCCAATCTGTTCAGCTGCCTGTAATATCCCTTTTGTACTAAAGCCCATTGCTGCATCAATCAGTGTCAATCCGCTCTCCTCTACCACTAAATAACAATTAACCGGAAACAATTTTGGCATAAACGTCACCTGATATAAAAATCCATTTTTCGTGATTCTCATCATTAACCATCCCCTTAAAACTAATATGATTAGTTTTATTTTAACTAATGATATTAGTTTTATCAAGCATTTCCTCTTTTTTATTAAAAAAGGTTTCAACTATCTCTGTGTAACAAATTGTTCATATCATTTTTACAGAAATGTGAACCATTGAACAAATTACTCTCAATTCGAGATAATCATGCTATATTAACAATGTAATCATAATTTAAATCATATTAAACGAAGGAGTGTTACAAATGGTTGCAAATTGGTTAAGACAAAATAAAATAGCATCTGGACTTTTAACAGTTCTACGCTTATATATCGGGTATGCATGGTTGACAGCTGGCTGGCATAAGCTTTCTAGCGGTGGTTTTGATGCTGCAGGATTCTTAAAAGGTGCCATTGCGAATCCTGTAAAAGGCCCAGATGGAGCCGTTCAATTTGGTTGGTACGTTGATTTCTTAAAGCATTTCGCCTTACCAAACGTTGATATTTTCAATACAATTGTTCCTATTGGTGAATTTTTGGTTGGTTTAGGATTAATCCTTGGTTGCTTAACAACCGCAGCTATGTTCTTCGGGCTTGTGATGAACTTCGCTTATCTATTCGCAGGTACAATTTCTTCTAACCCAATGGATATCTTAATCGGCGTGATTATCCTATTTGCTGGATTTAACGCTGGTCGCTTCGGTCTTGATAACTGGGTGATTCCATTCATTCGCAAAACTGTTGGTATAAAAGGTAAGGAAACAATAAAACAAAGTGCCTAATTATAAAGAAAGAGTCTCGCTGTAAAATGAGACTCTTTCTTTATTAACTTTTACACTATGGCTATGTAACAAATTGTTCATATCATTTTTACAGAAATGTGAAATAGCAAATAATTCAAACTTCATTCAAGTTAAACCTGTTATATTAACACTATATTCATTATTTAAATCATATCAAACGAAGGGGTGTTACAAATGGTTACAAATTGGTTAAGACAAAATAAAATAGCATCTGGACTTTTAACAGTTCTACGCTTATATATCGGGTATGCATGGTTGACAGCTGGCTGGCATAAACTTTCTAGCGGTGGTTTTGATGCTGCAGGATTTTTAAAAGGTGCCATTGCAAATCCGGTAAAAGGTCCAGATGGAGCCGTTCAATTTGGTTGGTACGTTGATTTCTTAAAGCATTTCGCCTTACCAAACGTTGATATTTTCAATACAATTGTTCCTATTGGTGAATTTTTGGTTGGTTTAGGATTAATTCTTGGCTGCTTAACAACTGCAGCTATGTTCTTCGGGCTTGTGATGAACTTCGCTTATCTATTCGCAGGTACAATTTCTTCTAACCCAATGGATATTTTAATCGGTGTGATTATCCTATTTGCTGGATTTAATGCTGGACGCATCGGTCTTGATAACTGGGTGATCCCATTCATTCGCAAAACTGTTGGTGTAAAAGGTAAGGAAACAATAAAACAAAGTGCCTAATAATAAAGAAAGAGTCTCGATGGCAAATGAGACTCTTTTTTTATGTTATCACATGGTTTATTGTGTAAAGAGAAGGAATTATTGAAATTTTGTCACCATCCTGTATAATTGTCTCCGAATCAAATAGAATTATAGAAAAAATTTCACAGGGGAGGTTTGAAATGGCAAATAACACAATCATTCAATTTAAAAATGTCACCAAACAATTTGATCAGGATTCACTAGTCCTAGATCATGTCAGTTTCGAGATTGAAAGAGGGAAATTTTATACCTTACTGGGTCCTTCAGGCTGTGGTAAGACGACCATATTACGATTAATTGCCGGATTTACCGAGCCAACTACCGGTGACATTTTTTTTAACGAGAAAAAGTTTAATGATATTCCGGCGAATAAACGGCAAGTTAATACGGTTTTTCAGGATTATGCCCTGTTTCCGCATCTAAACGTATACGAAAATGTTGCGTTCGGATTGCGCATTAAAAAATTAAAAAATAGTGAAATTGATTCAAAAGTAAAGGAAGCACTCAGCTTTGTAAATTTAAAAGGATTTGAGCAGAGAGAAATTCGTGAAATGTCAGGCGGTCAACGCCAGCGGGTCGCGATTGCAAGAGCCATCGTCAACGAGCCTGAAGTCATTCTGCTTGATGAACCATTATCCGCGCTGGATTTAAAGCTACGTACAGAAATGCAGTATGAATTGCGTGAGCTTCAGCGCCGTTTGGGGATAACGTTTATTTTTGTCACCCA
>NZ_JBALNY010000024.1:0-9603 GCF_036962145.1 Bacillus sp. JJ1764
TATAACATGAGTAAATGTAACTCAATCGCAAAAATTGTATCTAAACTGTAAATTAAATTCTAAAAAGTATGTACATTATCCCGAAAATATGTATAATAGAGAATGTAGTAATTTTTCAGAATAATAGAAAAGGGAGGTCTACTAGTGAAAAAATCAAAACTTTCACTGCTTTTAGTATTATCACTAGTACTAAGCATGTTTCTTGCAGCTTGTAGCGGCGGCAAAGATACATCTGAGGACAAAGACAAAAATGGTACATCCGGTAAAAAGGATGTTGCGCAAGTTTTCCGGGCTAATATTAGAACAGAACCGTTCTCGTTACATCCGGGCTTAGCAAATGACTCTACTTCAGGTAGTATTTTGCGTCAAACTTTTGATGGTTTAACTCGTATTGGTAAAAGCGGCAAGCCAGAACCTGCAATTGCAAAAGAAATCAAAACTTCTGATGACTTGACTACTTATACGTTTAAACTACGTGATGCTAAATGGACAAATGGTGATCCTGTAACTGCTGAAGACTTCGCTTATGCTTGGAAATGGGCACTTGATCCTAAAAACGAATCACAATATGCTTATCAACTTTATTATATTAAAGGTGCACAAGCAATTAACGAAGGAAAAGCTGCTGCTGACACACTTGGTGTAAAAGTGGTAGACGATAAAACTTTAGAAGTAACACTAGAGAACCCAACTCCATATTTCTTAGAATTAACTGCTTTCTATACTTACTATCCAGTAAACAGCAAAATTGCTAAGGAAGATCCGAACTGGCATACAAACGCTGGTGACAAGTATACTTCTAACGGTCCATTCAAGATGACTGAATGGTCACACAGCAACAAAGTTGTCCTTGAAAAGAACGAAAACTACTGGGATGCTAAAAATGTAAAGCTTAAAAAAGTTGAATTCAACATGGTTAACGATTCAAACACTGAGCTTTCTATGTTCAAAAACGGAGAACTAGACTGGGCAGGTATGCCACTTGGTGAACTTCCAACAGACGTAATTCCACAGTTAAAGAGTGATGGTTCTCTTAAAGTTCAAGCAATTGCTGGTACTTACTGGTATAAATTCAATACTGAAAAACCACCTTTGAACAATGTAAATATCCGTAAAGCGCTTGCATATGCTATTAACCGTAAAGCAATCGTTGAAAACATTACTCAAGGCGGACAAATTCCAGCAATGGCAGCTGTTCCTCCATCCATGTTTAAAGAGAACGAAAAAGGTTACTTTAAGGATAATGATGTTAAAAAGGCAAAACAATACTTAGAAGCTGGATTAAAAGAGCTTGGATTAAAATCAGCATCTGATCTTCCAGAAATCACTGTTTCTTACAATACTCTTGAAGCTCACCAAAAAATTGCTCAAGCAATTCAAGATATGTGGAAAAAAGAGCTTGGTATTAATGTAAAACTTGATAACCAAGAGTGGAAAGTTTACATTGATAAACTTCACAGTGGAGATTACCAAGTCGGCCGTATGGGTTGGTTAGGTGACTTTAATGATCCGATCAACTTCCTTGAATTATTCCGTGACAAAAAAGGCGGAAACAATGATACGAACTGGGAAAATCCTAAGTTCAAGCAGTTGTTAATAGACTCTCAAAAAGAAGCGGATGCGAAGAAACGTATGCAAATGCTTAAAGATGCAGAAAAAATCTTCATCAATGAAATGCCAGTTGCTCCAATCTACTTCTACTCTGATGTTTGGGTTCAATCTAAAAACTTAAAAGATGTAGTAATTTCTGGACTTGGCGATATTCAATTAAAGTGGGCTTATTTTCAATAATAATCCACAATTAAACTAATGAGAACAAGGTATATGGGGTGAAATCCATATACCTTCGTTTTCGCTTATGGCATTTTGTTAAATATTGGAGGTGTGTCTATTGGTTAAGTACATTAGCAAACGTTTGCTGTACATTTTACTCTCGTTATATTTAATTATTACAGCAACGTTTTTCTTAATGAGAATTGCACCGGGTAATCCATTTACCGGAGAAAAGCAGTTACCTCCTGAAATCCAAGCGAGTCTCAATGCTCACTATGGTCTTGATAAACCTTGGTATGTTCAGTACGGTGATTACTTAGGCAAAATAGTTCAGTGGGATTTTGGTCCATCATTCAAATATAAAGCACGCACAGTTAATGAACTGATTAATGATGGATTCCCTGTGTCTTTAGCTTTAGGGGTTGAAGCAATCATTCTTGCGGTTGCAGTGGGTATTTTATTGGGTGTGATCGCAGCATTGAAGCATAATAAGTGGCAGGACTACACTGCGATGATTATTGCTGTATTGGGAATATCGGTTCCTTCATTTATTATGGCAACCATTTTACAATATTTCCTTGCGATTAAATTAGGCTTATTTCCAGTTGCACGTTGGGAGTCTTTTAGTTACACCGTCTTGCCTGCTTTGGCACTTGGGTCTACACCAATGGCTTTTATCGCTAGATTAACTCGTTCAAGTATGCTTGAAGTATTAAGCAATGACTATATCAAAACCGCGAAAGCAAAAGGATTAAGCAGAGGTGCAATGATTATAAAGCATACGTTACGTAATGCTTTAATGCCGGTTGTTTCCTATATGGGTCCTTTATCTGCCGGGATCATTACAGGTAGTTTCGTAATTGAAAAGATATTTGGTATTCCCGGTTTAGGTTCACATTTCGTTTTAAGTATTGCAAACCGTGACTATACGGTAATTATGGGAGTTACAGTCTTTTACAGTATAATCCTACTATTTTCGATTCTCCTTGTCGACATTGCGTACGGACTTATCGATCCACGCATTAAATTGGCTGGCGGGAAGAAAGGAGAATAAATAATGCAGCAAATATCAAAAGAAAAATTTCAAGTTGTTGGTGCGAAAGCATCCGATGCTGAGAAAATTTCAAAACCGAGTCTTTCGTTTTGGAAAGATGTTGTTATTCGATTTCGAAAGAACAAGCTTGCCATGTTTGGAGTTGTATTATTAATTATCCTTATTTTCATGGCAATCTTTGGCCCATATATGACTAAGTATGATTATGCAACCAATAATTTGATGAACACAAACAAGCCACCAGGTGGAGATCACTGGTTTGGAACGGATGATCTTGGCCGTGATATGTTTGCTCGTACATGGCAAGGTGCACGTATATCCTTATTTATAGGTATAGCTGCAGCCATTGTCGATTTCACAATTGGTGTATTCTGGGGCGGTTTGGCAGGTTATAAAGGCGGCCGTGTAGATGAATTTATGATGAGGGTTGCTGATATTTTATACGGGGTACCATACTTACTTCTTGTTATCTTATTGATGGTTGTATTGGGACAAGATTTGGGAACAATGATTTTAGCTATGACCATTACAGGGTGGATCAATATGTCGCGGATTGTCCGTGGACAAGTTCTTTCTCTAAAGAATCAGGAATATGTTTTAGCAGCTAAGACACTAGGAGCGGGCCTTAAAAGAATCATGCTTCGCCATTTGATTCCAAATACAATGGGATCCATTTTGGTGACAATGACACTTACCATTCCTTCTGCTATTTTTACAGAATCATTTTTAAGCTTCCTTGGTCTTGGTCTAACGCCTCCGTTGGCAAGTTGGGGAACGATGGCATCTGACGGTTTGCCAGCACTTCAATATTTTCCATGGCGCTTATTCTTCCCAGCTGCACTGATTGCGTTAACCATTTTTGCATTTAACGTTGTCGGTGATGGATTGCGGGATGCATTAGACCCAAGATTGCGAAATAAGGGGTGAGAATATGGAAAAAATACTAGAAGTAAAAGACGTATCGGTCTCATTCCAGGTTTATGGAGGAGAAGTTAAAGCCGTCCGCAATGTAAGTTTTGATCTTATAAAAGGGGAAACTCTTGCGATCGTTGGTGAGTCAGGATCAGGGAAATCCGTTTTGACTCAAACTATTATGAAATTAATTCCGATGCCTCCAGGTAAAATAACGTCTGGTCAAATTTTATTTGATGGTCATGATATAGTTACGAAAACCGATAAGGAAATGGAAAAGATTCGCGGAAAAGATATTAGTATGATTTTCCAAGACCCGATGACATCATTAAATCCAACGATGAGAGTCGGGATTCAAATTATGGAAGTTTTAATTAAGCACCAAAATATGCCTAAGCAGCAAGCGAAAGACCGGGCTGTTGAATTGCTTAAACTTGTTGGTATTCCAATGCCAGAAAAACGTGTTAATCAATATCCACATGAATTTTCCGGTGGTATGAGACAACGTGCGATGATTGCGATTGCCTTGGCTGCTAATCCGCGATTATTGATTGCTGACGAACCAACAACAGCACTTGATGTTACGATTCAGGCGCAAATTCTTGAGCTTATGAAGGATTTGCAACAGAAAATGGATACATCCATTATTTTTATTACCCATGATTTAGGGGTTGTGGCAAATGTTGCTGACCGTGTAGCAGTTATGTATGCCGGTCAGATTGTTGAGGTGGGAACGGTAGATGAAATATTCTATGACCCGCGTCATCCATATACATGGGGACTTCTTGCTTCCATGCCGAGCTTGGATAATGATGATAAAGCAGAATTAGCTGCGATACCAGGGACACCGCCTGACTTAACAAACCCACCAAAAGGGGATGCGTTTGCTGCAAGAAATCAATATGCTCTTGCGATTGATTTTGAAGAGGAACCGCCAATGTTCCAAATCTCAGAAACTCATTTTGTTAAATCTTGGCTTTTACATCCAGACGCACCGGAAATTAATCCGCCTGAAGCGGTACAAAGACGGTTGCGAAAACTGCCCTCAACCTTTGAAAAACCTGTACTTGTAAAGGGGGCAAAATAGATGGTAGAGAAACTACTTGAAATAAAACATTTAAAGCAGTATTTTAATGAAGGTCGTCCAAACCAAGTAAAGGCAGTTGACGATGTATCATTCGATATTTACAAAGGCGAAACCCTTGGACTTGTTGGTGAATCTGGTTGTGGAAAATCCACAACTGGAAGAACGATTATTCGTTTATATGATGCTACTGATGGAGAAGTCCTGTTTAATGGTGAAAATGTTCACGGAAAGAAATCTGCTAAAGAATTAAAGAAATTTAATCGAAAAATGCAGATGATTTTCCAAGATCCATACGCTTCCTTGAATCCTCGGATGACAGTTGCTGATATTATTGCCGAGGGAATTGATATTCATGGTTTAGCCAAGAGTAAAAAGGAACGGATGGAGCATGTATATGACTTATTGGAAACGGTAGGTCTTAACAAAGAGCATGCTAATCGGTACCCACACGAGTTTTCGGGAGGTCAAAGGCAAAGAATCGGAATCGCTAGGGCATTGGCAGTTGAGCCAGAATTTATCATTGCTGACGAACCTATTTCCGCCTTGGACGTATCTATTCAAGCGCAAGTTGTAAATTTAATGAAAAAGCTTCAAAGAGAAAAAGGGCTAACTTACTTGTTTATTGCCCACGATTTATCAATGGTGAAATATATTAGTGACCGTATTGGTGTTATGTATTTTGGTAAATTAGTTGAATTGGCTTCATCCGAGGATTTGTATAAGAATCCAATGCATCCTTATACACAATCGCTATTGTCAGCTATTCCGCTTCCAGACCCAGATACTGAAAGACAACGTCATCGAATCATGTACGATCCAAGTGTTCATCATTATCAGGAAAACGAACAATTAGCAATGCGAGAAATTGCCCCTGGTCACCTTATATATTGCTCAGAAAAAGAGTTCGAACAATATAAAGCTAAATATAAAAAATAATACACCTTTAGTGTTTTGGCTTGCAGAGTAGACAGTATTCTGCAAGCTTTTTGTTGTTCTGAATTGAAAGTGTTTTCAAAAAATATTGAATATTATTGACATTATACTACAAAAAAAGGAAAATGTAAAAGTAACTAATTTAATATAGAGGAAAGAAGGGAGTTGGACATGAGGATTCTTCAACAAGTTGTATTTATTATTCTATTAGTATTATTTCTTGCTGCTATTCCTTGGGTGATTCACATTAATCCTATTGATAAAAGTATTGATTGGGATTTTACAAGGTTGGGGCAAATTTATAAGGAATTTTATCAAACACTTGCTGGCGGGGGTTTGGGTACATATACGATTGGCAGTCAAATTAGGGAAATTTCCGGTGACATACCTTACAATTTTACAACTAGCTTAATTATTTTACTGGGTGGTGTGATCATAGCCGTAATTTTTAGTTTACTATTTGGAGTCTTCTTAAGTCGATTCAAACTTTCTCGCTTGATCAATATACTGCTTAACATACTTTCATCCATTCCTGATTTTATTCTTATCGTTTTTGGGTTGATTATTGCTGTTAAATTTTACCAAATCACTGGGGTTAGAGTACTTTCCTTGAAAGTAGATGGGGGAGCTTTAAATTTGTGGTTTCCAATTTGTTTGTCAAGTTTAGCTCCTACCTTATATTTGTTTAAATTAGTAGCTGTTAAATACTATCAAATAAGTGGTGAAGATTATATTCGTACAGCTGTCTCAAAAGGAATGGACTTAAATTATATTAATCTCCACCATGTATACAAAAACATTGAACCGTTTATCATTGCTGAGTTAACAAAAATTATTTCACTAGCGGTAGGCAATATGTTTATTATTGAATACTTATTAAATGTCAGAGGGATTACGAAATTTATCTTTCAAAGCAATCAATTTCAGCCCGTAGCCATAGGTTTATTTTCAATGCTATTGATTTCATTAATTGTTTTCCTTTCTGTTAGAATCGTACTCTTCATGTTTAAAAGAGGATTAGTCCATGAATAAGAAAAAGTTATTTTCAGTTAATTATTCCTTATATATTGGCTTTATTTTTTGTGTGGTTCTCATTTTTTTAGCTATCTTTGGACCATCAATTGCTCCGCACACTTTAACAGAAACATTAAAAACAAGTTATGATAACGGTAAAATTTATGCTCCACCACTTGATCCGTTTGAGTCCAAGGACTATCCACTTGGAACGGATAAATGGGGGTATGATCTTTATTCAATGGTATTATACGGGATCCGATATACGCTCTTTGTTTCTATAGCGGTGACCATAATTAAAATGACAGTCGGTTCTATTATTGGATTATATGCAGGGATGTTGAGAAGAACACCACAATGGATTGAAGCATTTGAAACAGCTTGGAGTTATATTCCGCTTTTTCTGATACTCTTTTTCTTTCTTAATCCGATTACTTTCAATCCGATAGTGGACACCGATAAGTTAATCTATTACTTTATCATTCTCGCAGCAGCAGTCAGTACTCCAAGTATCATTTCTTCGGTGCGAAAGAAGTCAAAAGAAATCTCAAAGTCTGCTTTTATTGAAGCTGCACGAACTTTGGGTGCATCTAAACATCGAATTGTCTGGAAACATATTTTTCCACAGTTAAAAGAATCTTTGCTGGTCATGTTTGTTCTTGAAGTCATCCATGTTATCACGCTAATGGGGCAACTTGCGCTTATGCATATTTTTATTGGCGGAACCATCATGAGAATGGATCCATTGGAAGGGCCGATTTACTTATCGATTACGAAAGAAATCGCCGGACTAGTAGGTTCTGCAAGGGGAAATATCTATAGTACATCCCATATTCTTTATATTCCATTATTGTTTTTGGTTTTTACCATTATTGCCCTCAGTTTACTGGCAAATGGGTTGAAAAATCGTTTTCAATCAAACTATTCGAGAACACCATGGATCAAAACTGGCTTTGAGCCTAATGTAATGCCTAAACGGAAGACATATGGTAAAAAGACAAAAGGATGGCTAGCTAAAGGGGAAGTGATAGGTTTAATATTCCTATTCGTTTTATTTGTCGGTGCTGGCTGGTATGTAACGATTCACAAGGATGATGATATTGGTGTAAAAAATTTCAGTGCGGCAAAATACGAGTTAAAACTGAAAATGAACAAAAATGGGTTGTTCCATTCAACTGCAAATATAAACGTTACCAATAAATCTAATAATGAATGGAAAGATATTGTCTTTTACTTCATCCCAAACGTTTTTTCAGAATCGGGTGCCTCCAAGCTGATTATAAAAGAAATTAAAGTGAATAATCAAAAGGCGGTCTATAGCTTAAAACGTGATTCCTTAAAGATTAAGCTCGATAAAAATATGGGTAAAGATGATCATGCTGAGATTAATGTGACTTATAGCTTCACTGTTCCAGAAGAGGGAAGTCGATTTTCCAAAGTTAAGCAGAATTACTATTTAGCTCAATGGTATCCAATGCTTGCCACCTACCAAAATGGAAAATGGAATAAAGAGGATTATCAAAAAGGACTTGAAACGTACCACACTGATTTTTCTGATTATTCTGTTCGGTATGATATTCCCAAAGGATATTCGTTAATTTCAACAGCTGACCGGGATGCAGGTTCTAAAGAAAACAGTGGAGAGGTAAAAATTGAAAAAGTCAGAGAGTTTTTTATTGCTATTGTGAAAGGGATGCAAACTTATACAACCGATGTAAATGGAGTTGAAGTCCGGTTGTATACCAAGAAGGATCAAGATAAAAAACCACAGGAAGTATTGGCATTGACCAAAAGGGCCTTAAGTTTTTATCAGGACAAAATTGGAGATTATCCATTATCCCAACTTGATATTGTCCTTGATAAAGGGGAGAATATGGAATACCCGGGAATTGTTACTGTAAATCCATATAATGAAGATGAAGATTTCTTTAACATGGATGTTGTTCATGAAATTGCCCACCAATATTTTTCGGGAGTGGTTTCTAACGACCCCTATCATGAAGCTTGGATTGATGAAGGGATGAGCGAATTTGCTACAAATGTTTTCTATTATTTAGGAGAACATGAGGGGGCGTATCAGTCACAGAGCCTTTCTATCAATAGAATGAAAAAAATTGAAGAACTTGGGTTAGGTAGGCAGGTTTCCAATGTCCCCCTATCTGAAAACAAAAATTCAGGGTATATTTATGGGCAGCCTGCATTAAAACTATTCTCGCTTGTGCAGGATAAATATCGGATAAGGGATAAAGATTTTAAAACCGTCCTCAGTGAATACCTGGCTGACTACTACAAACGGTTTAAATATAAAGAAGTAGATACTGCCGAATTTATACGGTTTACCAAGGATTACTTTCAAGTGCCACAGGAATACTTTAACGACTGGTTAGAAGTTCCTAATCGGTTGTAATAAAATTAAAAGGTGTTCCTTCATTGAAGGAACACCGCATTTATTTAGTGCTTTTTCCCGCCGACCATTTTCCAGCCAGTTTGATATTTTGCATTTTGATCTACAAATTCACTTCGGCGCTTTCCGCCAAATACTTTTTCTCCGATGGTATTTGTAATAACGCCCATCATAGCTGTTATTCCAATAATTAAAACAGCTACAACAGTTAAATCCACTATGTAAGCTCCCATCTATATCCCTCCATAAATAAGCTAAACATTTCATTGCCTAAAAAGAATAATCCCCTACTCCTTATTTTAAAAGAACTTTTACCATATTGAAAGGGAATTAATCTTATTTGTTAAAAGTTTTTATAAGATGAATGCGTTTTCAGTGGAATAATCCTAATTGAGAATATAATGAGAATAAATGGAGGAATTAATG
>NZ_JBALNY010000228.1:0-5098 GCF_036962145.1 Bacillus sp. JJ1764
GATTGGAACTTAATTTATATAAGAATAAAATGAAAAGGTACGTAACTAGTAAAAACCTTGATTTCTCAAGGTTCAATAATCGACTTTAATCATTTTTCGATTTCTTTTTCTTTTTAATGATGTATTCAATAGCCGTTTGATTGTATTCATTGAATTCCTTTAATTGCTCTCTCAATTCATACAATTCACTAGCAAGTTTGTCTAAACGTAAAGTAACCAATTTTAGTTCCTTATTTACTTCTTCCGATAAAACTGATGAATTCTGCTCTGAATGATCATTACCTGTGTTCTTCATGTCATCATTTGATAATATATTACTTGCTACCTTTATTAATGAATTCATGGCATTTGGATTCTGCATGAAGCTCCCAGCCAAATTCATTAAGGCATTATTATCAGTAGAATTTAATAAAGAATCAAGGTTGAGCTGGTCTCCTAGAATGGATTTATTCGATTTTTTTTGTTCCTCACTCATGATGTTATCACCCTTTTCTAAAATTATAGTATGAAACACAGAAATACTTGAAGAGAATAGTTATGAAAATGAACCTAGAAGATCACTAGTCTCTTCTAAGTTCATTTTCTCACTCCATTAGTACTTTAAATGGAGTGTAAAGAGTAGGAAGCGACTAGCATTGTGAAGCAATGTCATTAAAGGCACCACTAAATGAGCTGGTATCAACGCCTAAAATTCCACCAACGAATAATGCTAATGCTAACAAAATGATAACAAGTAGCACTCCCAAGCATACAAGAAGATTAGAAAGCGGTGAATTTTGCATGTATGTCCCCCCTTTCCTGTCAGATAGAGTATTATAAGAGTACTCTTACGAAAATATATTATGCTGATATAATGGACGAGCATAAACGAATATCATGATTTTCGAAAAATGGGTTGTCCATTTTTTCAAATTTTTGATTTCGGGTAAAAACAGCAGAATAGAGATTTTTAATTATTAACAATGTGAATATAAACTACCTAAGACGGAGGCTCTGCAACAGCCTTCTTTTTTATTGCACAAAATAGGAGTTTCGTATAGAAGGACATTTAATGTATTTCTAGAATAATAAGATGATTACTATTGTTAAGGAAGTGGTGAGTCACATAGGACAGAAAAATACCTTTATGATCGATCATAATACTAAAAAATGGTTGATCCACAGACTTCGTAGTGAGGGATGTGTCTTTCCTGAAGAAGAAGCACATCTACTTATTTCAGAGGCTAAAAGTATAAAGGAATTAATGGATTTTGTAGATAAACGGGCAAGTGGGTTTCCGCTTGAATACGTGCTAGGGTTTACTACGTTTTGTGGATTAAGGATTGAAATCGAACCTGGAGTTTTTATACCACGTAGACGTACGGAGTTTCTGGTTCAGAAAGCAATAGAGTTCATTAGTTCTAATGATGTTGTATTGGATTTGTGTTGTGGATCAGGTGCTGTTGGTGCCGCAATCACTAACCACGTAAAAAAGAACTCATTACATTCAGTAGATATTGATCCAGTTGCTGTACGATGTGCTTCCCGTAACATCACGATGAGGGGAGGACACCCTTATCTTGGTGACTTATATAAAGCATTACCCCATTCATTGAAAGGACAAGTGAATCTCATAGTGGCTAACGCACCCTACGTTCCTACTGATTCAGTTGAACTCCTTCCCAGAGAGGCACGTTTATACGAACCAAAAATGGCACTTGACGGTGGAAAGGATGGACTAGATCTTCATCGTAAAATAGCCGAAGAGGCGAAAAACTGGCTTGTTTCTGGCGGGCATCTATTAATAGAAACAAGTGAAATGCAGAGTGCTCGAACTTCAGAAATCTTCGCTAAAGCAGGATTCATTACCAGAATGGTTAGAGATGAAGAATGGGATGCAACCATCGTGATTGGTACAAAATCCGACTAAGAGTATTAGGAGTGTAAAATCGGAGGTAGTTGCGGCAAATCCATTTTTATTGGAAAAGGGGATTAGAGGAAGGACATATGTTCTATTCCCCTTTGAGAAGGCAATCGGCAGAATAACATAGGTAATGATTGCTAAAATTATGAAGAGACATCCAGTCGGAGGAGAACATTGCCTATGGCACATCAGAAGTTTCAGTCTGCCAATATCAAACCACGTTATTCAAAAGGTAAAATAACAGTATGGGGGACCAACTCCGTTTATCCTCGTCCACCATGGGTCGCCGCTTGGTGGTCAGCTGAGAGCGGAACCATCTTTTCTGTACTAGGAACCATATATGGATTTGTATGGCATTGGGGTCCTGTCATGTGGGCTGCTTGGCTTAGCGAGTGGTTTCCTCTTGGGATTGATCATCGAAATAACAGTCAATAAAAAGAAAATAAATTGGATTGCGAAACGTAAGAGTGAGCTGATTATAGAAATAACATGTAGCATCAGTCTTCAGGACCAACCGATTCAAATACTTAAAGGTCAGAAGGCAATAGGATTTGCCATTATGCCTCAGCGTTCAACCTCTAATACATAGCAATTATGATAGGTGCTTGTAGTTCAAAAGGCCGATATACAAAAAAATGCTCAGCATACATTGTCTGAGCATTTTTACGTGTTTTATGCCACTAATTGAAAAATATATTGTTGAAACAAGTTTATGGGTGAATACCGAAAGAATATGATGATGAGAAAATACATTTTTTTAAGGAGAGGCTGTTATGTATTCTAGTCCTTTACATTTGCATTATTATGTTCCACATAATCAAGATCCTAATCTAGCTTCAACATCTTTTCAAACAGATTACTATTCAACCCAAGATCCAAGACAATTAGGGGGATTTCAACCTCCGACAGGACCACCACCTGGCCATCATGATCATGAAGCTGGACCACCAACAGCGCCACCGCCATCTGCTGTACCTCAACAGACCTACCAGGCAGGACAATTTGCAGTTGATCCAGGCAGTATGATCCGCTGCTTACACAGATACACCTATGTATGGTTAAGGGGTTTTGAACAATTCTGGTTTTATCCAACCTTTATTGGCCGCCATTCTGTTTCAGGGTATCGCTGGACTGGACATAGATGGGTGAATTTCGGAATTAGCCTAAGACAAATTCAATCATTCACTTGCGTTTAATCTTTTTTGTCAATGAAAGCTGCCATCTTATGGTCGGTTGATAAAATAAATGTCACCAAAAGTGGATTGTCAAAGTTCATTGGATCAAAATAAATAAAGGCCCATACTTCTTAGAAATATCTAACAAGTATGGGCCTTTTACTATGCAAATACCTAAAGATTATAATAGCCAATCTATTTTATTTTTTTGTAATCCCTCATCACCAAAGAAGTGCTGGATATATTTCTCTTCCTCTTCAGTCGTTCTTACTTTTAAGACAGGACTTTCGCTTGGTTGTGAGGGGTCACCTTTTAGATTCCTAATTGTTAGATAATCTTTTTCAATATGAGAAAAGTCTCCTTTTAGCCACTTGTCTAAGATTTTCGGATACGGTCCGGAGGCCGAAATTTCTTTTGCCTTGTTTTTCAAATATTGAAGGTTCTCTCGACTCAACTGAATTCGTTGGATACTATCAGGTGTATTTGGGAGACGATAATCTATTTCTCCTTTGAACTCAAGCTTCTGAAGGGCCATCGTGATCATTCCGTAATAGAAGATGTCATCACCCTTAACATGTTTCTCAATTTCATAAAAGTTTTTAGCGGCTGTTTCTAATTCAAGTTCGCTTACTTTATGTACTGATTTAGCGGCTACATGTTTCGTAGTTTTTACTGTTACAGTTTTATCTTCCTTATAGGAATTGAAGGCATACCAACCTCCAAGTACTAGTACGAACCCAAGTCCTGCTCCAATTAATGTCTTCTTCATTTCTGTCCCCCATAATTGTACTTTCTGCGGAAAGTTTCTTTTTTTAAGTTTACCATATGTTTCCTCTTATGTGCCATTCAAAAAATATAAAACAGATTCGCATTTACATTTTCCCATTAGAGTTGTAATCATTAATTTTTGTTCATAAGTGAGGGGAGCGCTGTAGTGATACCTGTTCCAATCCAACGGAAAGGCTTGAGGAAGGAGGAATAGGATAAAAATAATAGAATATATAAAGAAACTATTCATTGGAGGTGATTATTTTAAATGGCCAACAGGAAACGCCTGACGAAACACGAGCAGATTAAGACAAAGTGAATGATCTCTGGATCCTTACTATATAAAATGGTTTTTTAATACATAGAAAAGGGAATGGTACATTATGAAAATTTCAAGAAACCCAAACACAATTCATCCACCAGTGGCTCCATATGTGCATCAAATTGAAATGACAGGTCCTACTAGATGGTTAACGTTATCAGGACAGCTCGGTATGGAAGTCGATGGAACTGTGCCGGAAAATCCTTTAGAACAAATGAAATTGGCCTTAGAAAATATTAAAAGAAACCTAGAAGCCGCTGAAATGGAAGTTACCGACTTAACCAAATTAGTATTTTATTTGGTTGGGGAATTTGAAGCCAATCAACGAAGAAAATTAATAAGTGATTTTCTTGGGAACCATCTCCCATGCACAACCATGGTGTATGTTGTTGCGTTAGCAGCACCTGTATTTAAAGTTGAAATAGATGCTTGGGCATGTAAAGAGGAAAAATAATTCTATAACTCCAACGTAGTACATTTTTTCATGGCTATTTCTCGGGGATTTATAAAAGAAACCTTTTGGAGTAATAAGAAAAAGAAGGATCTTACAAATGCATAAATCTTTAACACAAGATTTTACCTTCTTCTTGGATTTTCTAGTTAACAAATCAATTAAATCACCTAAAAACCACATAGGACCAAATAATGTGAAGGAAAGAGGAGAATGCAATGTTCTCCTCTAAAAATCAGTCTTTTAAAATCCATTCTTTTACAACAACAGTGGAAGAACCACTCTTTATTAATGGGTCAGAATTACCAATTATAGTAGCTTCATCTAAGGAATTACATTTAATAAGGTAAGCACCACCTGATCCATCACTAAATGGACCATAAGCTTCAAGCTGATTATTATGTTTTAACTTATTGAGGAAATCATAGTGTGGTTTAATAAAATCATTGTTGAAATTTTCAGTCCTTGAAGTTGTAATC
>NZ_JBALNY010000229.1:0-1670 GCF_036962145.1 Bacillus sp. JJ1764
ATTGTCTTTATAAAGATTAAATAGTTCTGTAATACTCTGTTGTGGTTTTACCTCTGTCCTTCTGATTTGATCTCTTAGTTGTTTAAAATCTTCACTAACAGCACTTGAGATTTGTGTAAACCGAGGGAGAGATCTTAACCATTTGACTAAAGTGCCACAAATCTGTATAAGTCTTGAATTGTTTCGCCCCTCTAATCTTTCCTCAATAAAATCAGCAAAATGGTTTTCTAGTGAATTGAAGAAATGAATATAATCCTCATCAATTTTCTCATAGGTATATTGATAGTTTTCGGGTCCTTCTTCTTCTAATATTTCATAAAGCTTATTACCATTAAGCCCCGGTACAAATATTTCATTTCTATAGAGCATAAATTCATTCCAACGATCACGTAACATTGCAACTAATAAAATAGGTACTACAGGCTTTCTGATCCCAAATGGAGTTTCTGTAAAAATACTTATGATATCAGCAAAATTCCCCTTCGGTTGCTTATCTAATAGGTCAGTAAGCTTTTTACGTAATAGACGGTAAGGTGCATACTCAATATTTTTATAATCAAATTTATTAACATCTATATCAAAATTTGAATTATTCTTAAAGACAGAAGCATAAATGGCATACGCTGGCCCACTTCCCTCTATTCCAAACTGGCTTTCATTTGGGGACTTAATAATGCAATCAATGAGATTTTTTGCCCCCACCTTTTGTTGAGAGGAACAATTCATACGATTGAATGAATCATTTATTATTTTTGGCGTATCCCCATATAATTGATAACACTTTTTAGTTAACAACTCCGATAAACCAATTTGACTATTAATGTTTAATCTTTCTTTAGAAGAAATCCAGATAATATTGTTATCAAAATTGGAAAGGGCTGATAAATATTTTGCTATCACATGGTTAGCTTCTTTTCCTAAAATTGACAGTTCTTCCTTAATCCCTTTATCCTCTGCGAGTAAAGCCTTATCAGATGATAACTCCTCGATAATAATACTTTCAAACAGTTCCTGCTTGATTGAAGAAAGAGGGCTAGGATGCACCGAAAAGATATCCTTTTCAGACCGAGAAAGTCTTAGAAGTTTTTTCGAAATTTCTTCTGAAATCTTGTTTTCAGGAATAACGTAATAAAGTGTTAGATCTGCATCACTATTCTTCATCTTTAACACATTAAATTTCTCGATATTTGATTCAAGAAGAAGCTCTACATTAGCAAATCTAGTCATTTCCTTGTCATCATTATATTTTTCTGGGAAGTAATATTTCCTATCAAGGTTTTTTAACAAGATTTTTTGTATCTCAACTTGACTAGGAATATAATCTAACTTTTTACTAGATATTTTTTCATTAATATCTACAGCACTTCCTGTATGAATTTCCCAATATTCGCCCAATCTATTAAATCTAATAACTTTTTGCTTTGATAATAAGCTCAAAAGCGGCTCTAATTCTTTATTATCTAGTTGCATTGCAAACAATAGAAATTCAGTTGAAAGCTTTTGTTCTTTTTGCAAACTGCATAGATTCCAAATTGAAATAAATTTAAGTAGATTTAGTGCAAGTCTCTTATCGACTAAAGTATCAGGAATTCTAGCTACCGCCTTTTTATAAAGAAGTAGATTCCTTGATATTTCTACATCAATATCGTTCTCAGAAGTGTCTGAAAAGA
>NZ_JBALNY010000230.1:0-5334 GCF_036962145.1 Bacillus sp. JJ1764
TGGAGCGGAAATCAACATACTAGTTTAACAGAGTCTAAAAAAAAGAAACCGTTGGCATTCTATGAAAGCGTATGCTAAAGTATGAATACAAACTTAATAACAATTTTTTTACTAGGATTGTTACTGATTATGCAGGCAAAACCTAAGTTGTACGTCAATGACTATTGATGGGCAATTTAGGTTTTTTGTGTTTTTAGGAGGTGGATCAATTATCATATTAAAACAACAGAATACCATTAGAAGGAATGTTACCTTATTGGGCATAACCTGATCTAATCTGCTTTACACTATTTTCATGTGTATTCAGATTGGCTCAGGTTTTTTATTTGATAAAAAACTAATTTGAAAGAAGGGTTAATAAATGAAATACGAACAGCTTGCCAAAGATATTATTCAAAATGTCGGCGGAAAAGAAAACGTTATCAGTGTTGTTCACTGTATTACCCGGTTACGTTTTAAGTTAAGAGATGAAGGTAAAGCCAATACAGAGGTATTAAAAAATATGGATGGCGTCGTCACTGTTATGAAGAGCGGCGGTCAGTATCAAGTCGTAATCGGGAATCATGTTCCCGATGTCTATAAAGATGTGGTGGCAATTGGCGGCTTTCAAGCAGCAGCACCTGTTGAAGAAGAAGACGGCAAAAAGCAAGGGTTATTTAATTCTTTTATCGATATGATTTCTGGTATTTTCACTCCAACGCTAGGTGTGTTGGCAGCAACAGGGATGATCAAAGGCTTCAACGCTTTGTTCATTGCACTTGGTTTATATACGAACAAATCAGGTACTTATAACATATTAAACGCGATTGGGGACTGTTTATTCTACTTTTTCCCGATCTTCCTAGGGTTTACAGCAGCCAAGAAGTTTAAAGCGAATCAATTTATCGGGATGGCGATTGGTGCGGCATTGGTGTATCCAACCTTATCCGGCTTAAGCGCTGGCAAGCCGCTATATACATTGTTTGAAGGAACCATGTTCCAATCACCGGTGCATATCACGTTCTTAGGAATCCCGGTTATTCTCATGACGTATTCTTCAACAGTTATACCAATTATCGTTGCTACTTGGGTTGGCGCAAAAGTAGAAAAATGGTTTACGAAAGTGATTCCTGACGTTGTAAAAGCATTCTTAGTTCCATTCTTTACATTACTTGTTGTTGTACCACTTACATTCATCGTGATCGGACCTGTTGCGACTTGGGCAGGTCAACTGTTAGGGCAATTAACCATTTGGTTAGTAAGCTTAAGCCCAATTATCGCAGGACTGTTCCTTGGCGCATTCTGGCAAGTGTTTGTTATTTTCGGTTTGCACTGGGGACTTGTACCAGTTGCGATTAATAATATGGCTGTCATGGGATCTGACCCAGTCTTAGCATCTGTTTTTGCTGCTTCATTTGCACAAACCGGTGCCGTGTTAGGGGTTTGGTTGAAGACGAAAGATCAAAAGGTTAAATCATTAAGTATTCCAGCCTTTATTTCCGGTATTTTTGGAGTAACGGAGCCGGCAATTTACGGGATTACACTTCCTAAGAAAAAGCCATTTATTATCAGCTGTATTGCTGCTGGTATCGGTGGTGCCATTACGGGAGCATTTGGGACTAGAACCTTTATTATGGGTGGACTTGGAGTATTTGGATTCCCTAACATGATTAGCCCTAAAGATGGAATTACAGCAGGATTCTGGGGTGCAGTGATCGCTGTAATCGTAGCATTTATCTTAGGTTTTGTTTTAACTTACCTATTTGGTGGAGCAGGCAAAGAAACAGCTTCTGCTGGAACTACTGAAAAAAATAATACTAATCATAACAAAGCAGCAACTAAAGTTGAAAAGGCAGTAATTTCAAGCCCATTTAATGGGGATGTAAAACCATTATCTGAAATAAAAGATGCCGCTTTTGCTTCTGGTGCACTTGGTAAAGGTATAGCGATTGAGCCAGCAGAAGGAAAGTTATTCTCTCCTGTTTCGGGTACTGTTTCTGCCTTATTCCCTACCAACCATGCGATTGGCATTACAACCGACCAGGGTATCGAAGTGTTAATTCACATCGGAATGGATACCGTTCAATTGGAAGGTAAGCATTTCACCTCCCATACGGCACAAGGAGCTACTGTCGAAAAAGGACAGCTATTAATTGAATTTGATATCGCTCAAATTAAGAAAGCAGGTTATATCGTCACAACACCAGTAGTCGTAACGAACCATAATCAATTTGAGGTTACTCAAATTGATAGAAACCAAGTTAAAGCTGGTGACCAGTTATTAGAATTATCAGCTAAATCAGTAGCGATCTAAACAAAAGAATGAGAAGGGACCGAGTTCCCTTCTCATTCTACATAGTAAAGGAGAGGTATGATGATGACAAAATTCCCAGAAGGATTTTTATGGGGCGGTGCGATTGCCGCGAACCAAGCAGAAGGCGGGTATATAGAAGGAGGAAAAGGATTAACAACCGTTGATCTTATGCCAACAGGTAAAAATCGCTGGAATGTAGCAATCGGATTCCTTGACTCATTTAAACCTGCTGAGGATGAATATTACCCAGCACATGAGGCCATCGACTTCTATCATCGTTATAAAGAGGATATTGCGCTATTTGACGAGATGGGATTCAAAGCACTGCGGGTGTCGATTTCCTGGGCACGGATTTTTCCAAATGGTGATGAGGAGCAGCCAAATGAAGCGGGCTTAAAGTTTTATGACGATGTTTTTGATGAACTATTAAAATACGGCATCCAGCCAGTTGTGACGATTGCTCACTTTGACGTCCCCGTGCATCTAGTTGAAACATACGGCAGCTGGAGAAGCCGCGAACTGGTTGCATTTTTTGAAACGTATGCTACCACGATTTTTAAACGATATAAAGACAAGGTTAAATACTGGATGACCTTTAATGAAATCAATATGCTCTTGCACCTGCCTTATGTTGGTGCCGGACTTGTGTTTAAAGAAGGAGATCATAAAAAACAAATTCAGTATCAAGCAGCGCACCACCAATTAGTGGCAAGTGCCTTGGCTGTAAAAGCATGTCATGAAATTATTCCTAATGCGATGATTGGCTGTATGTTGGCCGGCGGAGCCACTTATCCGTATACATGTAATCCAGATGACGTATTTGCAGCGATGGAAAAAGATCGTGAATCATACTTCTTTATTGACGTGCAGTCACGCGGTGAATATCCTGGTTATGCGAAACGCTTCTTTAGAGAGAACAACCTGACGATTGAAATGGAAGCAGGAGATGAGGAACTCCTGAAAGAGGGAACGGTTGACTACATCGGCTTTAGTTATTACGGCAGCCGGGCAACAAGCACAGATCCTGAAATTTTAAAACAAATTTCAAGCGGGAACGTGTTTGCCTCTGTGGAAAATCCATATCTGGAAAAATCAGAATGGGGCTGGCCGATTGATGCCAAAGGCTTCCGATTTACCTGCAATCAGCTATACGACCGTTATCAGAAACCATTATTTGTAGTAGAAAACGGTCTAGGTGCAGTGGATGAGGTAACTGCCGATGGAGAAATAAATGATGATTATCGCATTGATTATTTGAAAAAACATATTGCTGCAATGGGTGAAGCGATTGAAGATGGTGTGGAACTTCTTGGTTATACAAGCTGGGGCCCAATTGACCTCGTCAGTGCTTCAACCGGAGAAATGAAAAAACGTTATGGTTATATCTATGTTGATAAAGATAATGAAGGTAATGGCACATTAAAGCGAATGAAAAAGAAAAGCTTTTATTGGTATAAGCAAGTGATTGAATCCAATGGGGAAAACCTAGATTAATATAGGGAGGCAAAAACAATGACACAAAATAGTACAAGATTCCCAGAAGGTTTTTTATGGGGCGGAGCAACAGCTGCCAACCAGTTAGAAGGGGCTTACAAGGAAGGTGGAAAGGGTTTAAACCTAGCAGATGTTCTTCCTGGGGGAAAAATTCGCCTAGAAATCTTATCTAAGCCAGGGTTTGATTACGAAATCGACCACAGTAAATATCATTACCCTAATCATGAAGGAATTGATTTTTATCACCGATATAAGGAAGATATTGCTTTGTTTGCGGATATGGGTTTTAAAGTTTTCCGTATGTCAATTGCTTGGTCTCGTATTTTCCCAAATGGTGATGAATTAACGCCAAATGAAAAAGGATTAGCATTTTATGACAGGGTGTTTGATGAACTGCTTAAGCACGGTATTGAGCCAGTTGTAACAATTTCTCACTATGAAACACCTCTGCATCTCATCAAAGAATATGGCGCATGGAAGAATCGTAAACTGGTCGAGTATTTTGAAAGATACGCGAGAACCCTTTTTACTCGATACAAAGATAAAGTCAAATACTGGATGACATTCAACGAAATAAATGGTGCTACCCACTTCCCTCTATTTGGTCTTGGATTTTCAGCCTCTAGTGAGGAAGCCCGCCTACAAGAAAGCTTTCAAGGATTGCACCATCAATTTGTAGCGAGCAGTTTAGCAGTAAAGGCTTGTCACGAAATCATCCCTGAATCAAAAATTGGTTGTATGTTGGTGTATGCGCCTGTTTACTCGTTTGATAGCAATCCTGAGAATATTATGCATGCAATCAGAGAAGAACAAATCTTCAACTATTATTGTGGAGATGTTCAAGTAAGGGGCGAGTACCCTGCCTTTGCGAAACGTTATTGGGAGGAGAATGGCATTGAGCTAGACATCCATGAGGGAGACTTACAGCTAATTAAGGAGTATCCTGTTGATTACATTGGATTTAGTTATTATATGTCCCGCACTGAAAAGAAACAAAAAAATGTAGACGAATCATCATCAGGTAATATTATTGGTGGTGTGAAGAACCCATTTTTAAAGAGCTCAAGCTGGGGCTGGGAGATTGATCCAACTGGACTTAGAGTTTCGTTAAATAACTTATATAACCGATATAGGGTACCTCTTTTTATTGTTGAGAATGGTTTAGGCGCATATGACAAAGTGGAAACAGACGGTTCTATTATTGACGATTACCGTATTGATTATCTACGAGACCATATTGAGGCAATGGGTGAAGCCATTAAAGATGGTGTTGATTTGATGGGTTATACACCTTGGGGATGCATTGATTTAGTCAGTGCGTCTACAGGGGAATTATCGAAACGTTATGGCTTCATCTATGTTGATAAGCATGATGATGGAAGTGGTACTCTAGAAAGAAGTCGTAAGAAGTCCTTCTATTGGTATAAAGATGTTATTGCTACTAATGGGGAGACATTATAAACTTGTTCAGAAAAGGAAATTCCTTTAGGGGATTTCCTTTTTTTTATACCACAAATATCAGTTATATTAACTTCAGACAAGGCAGG
>NZ_JBALNY010000231.1:0-265 GCF_036962145.1 Bacillus sp. JJ1764
ATTTTTAATATAAATTAGATTTTGTTAAGCTTCAAAGTTTTTATTCATATAATCAAACCCAACTTTCCCTTTAATATTATGAAAACCCCTACTTTTAAAGTGGGAGCTAATCATAATTCATGACGACACTGTAACAATTATTCCATCAATATTGTTTCCAGAGACCTCATAAGAATGTTGTTTTGGTAATTTAACAATCCTTCTTTTTGTAACAGGATAGTACAATATGTTATATGTTATCCCTTTAAAATCAAGGGTAAGATTC
>NZ_JBALNY010000231.1:546-2894 GCF_036962145.1 Bacillus sp. JJ1764
TTCCATCCTCTTTTGCAGCCATCATCATCTCTGAGAATTTTTGTGCAACATCTTTTGAGAGTTTAATACCATTGTCTAATAATCCATATCCCCTTACTAATTCCGGATGGTGCGATAAAAACACTACATCTGACTTCACACTATCTTTCTGAACTGGATAGTCCTTGTTTACCAATAATAGATTTCCTTGATAAATCATATTTCTTTTAATGATTATGGATCCGTTGCTTTTTCGCAGCGCCTGTTCTTTATTTGAATACTCACCTATATTTTGAAAAATCATAAACCCTAACGTCATAATGATAATAAAATAAAAACCCCACTTTTTCATCTTCTATTTCCTCCTTGTCTCTCTTTTAGAAAGAGTAAAGAAAACTTTTTAAATAAAAGTGGGGTAAAATATAAAATTTTTCTTAAATAAATCCACTTATTCCGATTTCGGAACATCCTGAGGCAAACGCACCTCAAAACTCGTACGAATTACACTACTTTCCGCAGTGATACTTCCCATATGCTGTTCGACAATATTTTTAGCAATGAACAACCCGAGTCCCGTACTGCCTTCTTGATGAGTTCTTGCACGGTCGCTTGTATAGAATATGTCAAAGATATACGGCAATTCCTCCTGAGGAATAAAATCGCCATAATTAATCACCTGTACAACGACATCTCCCTCATCGTGAAACCCTTTGATATCAATAAATTTACCATCTTTTCCATAACGGGAAGCATTAATCAAAAGATTTTCAAACACACGTGCCAGCTGTTCACCATCAGCCTCAATAAATAAGCTCTCTTCCAAATCCATTCTTGAAGTTAGCTGATTTTTCTCATATATAGGATACATTTCCTCATTTAGTTGCAAAAGCAACTCACTAATATTAATTTTTGATTTTTCAAGATCTATCATCCCATAGTTCATTCTCGTAATTTCAAATAACTCATTTATTAGTTTTTCTAAACGCTGCGACTTTGTATACGCGATGGCAGCATAATGCCTGATTTGTTCCTCTTTTAATTGCTCATCTTTTAAGATCCAATCCAAATAACCTAAAACGGAAGTAAGAGGGGTCCGTAAATCATGAGCAAGATTCACCACTAATTGATCCTTACTGCTCTCAGCAAACTCTCCTCTTTCCACAGCGTATTGGAGTTTTTCACTTGCTGTATTAATATCCTGTGCAATTTTACTAAATTCATCGCTAGAAGGGATTGTTACGTGGTGTTGAAAGTTTCCATTGGCTAGATGGTGAATTCCCTTTGAAATTTCCTCAAAATAAAGGGCGTACCGTTTCGTAAATAAAAAGAAATAGAAAATGGCCTGAGGAATGAAAATGATCAAAAAGAAGTTAAGATCGCCAAAATTATTGATGGAGCTGCGAAAACGTGACAATTGATCGCCAAACTGCGCATTTTTATGGTAATAAAGCTGTAGAAATTTGTAGATTAGATAGGTTATGGTCCCAGCTAGAAGCATACTTAACCCGGCTAATTGAATCATCTTGGAGCGAAAACTTTGAATTTTTTTAACCATGGAATGTATACCCTACTCCCCAAACAGTTTTAATAAACTTGTTTTTGTCTTCCCCCAACTTTTTTCTTAAGGTACGAATATGTACCATAACCGTATTTTGACTTTCATAGTATTCTTCGCCCCATACTTTCTGGAAAAGGTTTTCTGCACTGAATACCTTTTTTGGATGACTTGCCAGTAGATATAATATGTCAAACTCCTTCCGAGTTAACTCGATTGTTTCTCCAAATAAAGACACAGTATGTTGTTCAGGATCAATAGTTAACCCCCCAGATTCAATGACCAAACTACTTGATACGGATTGATTAAATTGCATTGAACGACGAAGCTGGGCTTTCACTCGGGCCACCAACTCCATGGGGTTAAACGGCTTGGTCATATAATCATCAGCTCCAATGACCAATCCAGTTATCTTATCAAAATCGGAGGTCTTGGCACTTAGAAAAATAATCGGCAACAAGTGATGCTTCTCGCGAATTTGCCTAGTCACTTCATAACCATCAAGTTTAGGCATCATAATATCCAAAATGGCTAAATCTAGAGTTTGCGTTTGAATCGCATAAATAGCTTCTTCCCCATCAGCAGCCTTGATCACGCTGTATCCTTCTTTTTCCAGATGTAAAGCAACTAAATCTGCAATCTCGGCCTCATCATCCGCAATTAAAATTGTTACATGGTTCATTTTTTACACTCCACTAAAATTATTCAATTTCTAGAACATCAAAACTATTTATTTAAATACTTTATAATGGATGTTGCTAACAGTACCACAAATATAGATACTTTAATTTTGAAAATCATTCCCTATATCTAC
>NZ_JBALNY010000232.1:0-2314 GCF_036962145.1 Bacillus sp. JJ1764
GTTATTAATAGTATTCAAAATTTGAATTTTTAATTTATAATGAAAAAGGGAGACCGATGGTTTCTTTTAAAAGAAGATGTTTAGGAGGTCTACATAATGGAACAGAAAGTGGTAAGTCCGGAATTACAAAAAACGTTAGAGCAGTTTCAAGCCTTAGACGAAAAAATAACCCATTTCTCCAGCATATTGGGTTTAGCTGATTGGGATCAAAAGGTTATGGCACCGAAAAAGGGGCGAAATGTATTTGCAAAGGCAATTGGAACATTACGTACCGAGATATTTAAATGTTCCATTTCTGAAGAAATGGGGAATTTACTGAAAACGCTTACCGAAGTAAAAAACCAAGATCTCCTTGATGAAGTAACGAAAGCCAAGGTTAGAGAGTACCATACTTATTATCAAAAATCCAAAACCATACCAGCTGACCTTTTCCAAGAATATTCCGTGTTAACAGCCCAGGCAAATGATGCTTGGGAAGAGGCGAGAGAGAACAATGACTTTGAACGTTTTCAACCATATTTGGAAAAAATCGTTTCGTTCAAACGACAGTTTGCAGAACTTTATGGCTATAAAGAACATCCGTATGATGCTATGTTGGATGAATTTGAGCCTGGACTGACCGTAAAAATCCTTGATCCGTTATTTGCAAAATTAAGAGAATCTAGTGTGAGATTATTGGAACGGATTCAACAGCATGGGAAAAAGACACTGGTTGAGGTTTTTAACCAGGATTTTGATATTGAAAAACAAAAAGAATTTAATCGCTATATTTTGCCATTAATTGGCTTTGATACACAGGCTGGCCGACTAGATGAAACGGTGCATCCCTTCGCCCAAACCATCAATATTGGGGATGTTCGTCTAACAACACGATACTTAAAAGATAATGTTCGATCAGCATTATTTGGTACCATTCACGAATCGGGCCACGGAATCTACGAACAACATATTAATCCTGAGTTTGAGGAGTCGGTGCTGCAAAGCGGAACTTCTTTCGGCATTCATGAGTCACAATCCCGCTTTTTAGAAAATATGGTTGGTCGTAGCAGAGAATTTTGGAATCACTTTTATCCGAAACTAGAAGAGTATTTCCCAGAGCAATTAAATGGGATGACAGTTGAAGAGTTTTATCGCGCTGTTAATACAGTTGAACCCTCTTTGGTTCGTGTTGAGGCAGACGAGTTAACCTATAATCTGCATATCATGGTCCGTTATGAAATTGAAAAAGCACTAATGGCAGGAGAAATTGAGGTGAAAGACCTTCCAGCCATTTGGAATCAAAAAATGAAGGATTATTTGGGGATCATACCTCCAACTGATACAGAGGGGGTTTTACAGGATGTCCATTGGTCATTTGGCGGGATCGGATATTTCCCTTCCTATGCACTAGGGAATCTATATGCTGCTCAAATCCTTTACACCATCCAAAAAGAACTGCCAGATTTCTATCGAGATATTGAAAATGGAAAGTTCGATGTGCTACAAAACTGGTTAAAGGAACATATCCATCAATATGGAAAACTTTATACTCCAAATGAATTAATTGTAAAAGTAACCGGCGAAGAATTAAATGCTGATTATCTTGTGGAGTATATGGAGAAGAAATATTCTGAGGTATATCAACTCTAAAAAGTTGCAAACTTATAAAACTTTCATTGACATTCCAAACATATCAATATATATTTATAGTAATTAAATAGTTCCTTTTAAAGGGGAGTAGCTGCTACAATAAAGTCGTCATTACGGGATGAAAATCTCCGGCTTTATTGGCAACATCACGTTGTTAGCAAGACCTTTACTATACAGTAAAGGTCTTTTTCTATGCTTTTTTAGGCCTTTACCTGATATGGGTAAAGGCCTATTTTATTTTAAATTTGAAGAGAAAATGGGGGAAAAATGATGGATGTATCTTTAATTCTGGAATACGGGTGGGTTCTGCTGGTATTAATTGTACTGGAAGGGCTTCTGGCAGCGGATAATGCCTTGGTGCTGGCGATTATGGTAAAACACTTGCCGGAAGAAGAGCGAAGAAAAGCCCTATTTTACGGATTAGGCGGGGCCTTTGTAATTCGCTTTGCCTCATTATTTGTGATATCGTTTCTGGTCGATGTGTGGCAGGTCCAAGCCATTGGTGCGCTCTATCTAATCTTTATGGCAATAAATCATATTTTCCGAAAAATATTTAAAGGAAAAGTGGAAGAAAAGCATGAGGATGAGTCGGTTAAGAAGCACAGTGGTTTCTGGGCCACCGTTTTAAAAGTAGAAATCGCGGATATCGCATTTGCAGTGGACTCTATTCTAGCTGCTGTAGCAA
>NZ_JBALNY010000232.1:2358-5229 GCF_036962145.1 Bacillus sp. JJ1764
TGATTTTTGCTGGCGGATTTATCGGTTTGGTCATCATGCGTTTTGCAGCAAACCTGTTTGTAAAACTGTTGGAACAACGCCCAAGTTTAGAAATTGCCGCTTTTATCATTGTGGGCTGGGTGGGGATAAAGCTTGCTGTCTATACTCTTTCACACCCTGCATTATCAGTTTTAAATGAAGAATTTGCTCATTCGACAGAATGGAAAATTACTTTTTATGTGGTGTTAGTTGGAATTGCTGTGGCCGGCTGGTTTATGTCTAAGGATGGGGCGCAGAAAAAAACGTCCAAAGCTTCTTAAAGTATATGAGNNNGTATTAAGTCTTTAAGCCTATCCTATAAAAGTATTAAATGTATGGAGGGGTTTAATGCTTTCTCATTTGGATTATTCATCTTTTCAATTGATCAATCACATGGCTATCAGTGATCAATTTTTAAATCCATTTATGATCATGCTGGCGGAAAAAGCACAATATCTTTTTTTTCTGGGAATTATAATATATTGGTTTTTTCAAAAGAAAAAAAATAATAGAAGAATGGTAATTGAAGCTATTATCTCTGCTGGAATTGCCTTAGGGTTGAATGTTTTGATTGGGCTCTTTATTTATCGGGATAGACCCTTTGTAACACATCACGTAAATTGGTTAATTCCGCATGTAAAAAATGATTCGTTTCCTAGTGACCATGCCACTGCGGCTTTTGTCATCGCGACAGCCATTTGGATTTGGCGCAAGGGTGCGGGATGGCTATGGTTGCTATTAGCAGCTGGAATTGCCCTTTCACGGGTTTGGACGGGGGTCCATTATCCTTTGGACGTGATTGCAGGAATGGTTATTGGCGTTGGAACGGCATTATTGGTTCACACGATCTTGGCAAGATGGCAATGGGGAAATAGAATGATTCAGTCCATCATTGCATTTTATGAAAAACTTGAACACATGCTGTTAAAGCGAAAATCGATATCACGTTAGGATAAAAAAAGGCTGATTTTAGAAAATCGGCCTTTTTTATGTTATTATGGGATAATGAAAAAAATATTGTGAGGAATAGTAAATGAAGTTAAAGTTTTATCTAGTTAGTGCTTTTATTATTAGTGTCATTTGTATTATTGGTTTCAGTGTGGTTTCATTCCTAATAAGTGATCATGAAATTGCCCATTTTGATTCTACAATTATTTCTGCAGTACAAGGGCTTGAATCACCTGGATTAACAAAAATGATGAAGACTTTTACCTTTATTGGATCAGCCTCTTTCGTCAGTATAATGAGCCTATTGTTGATCTTTTTTCTTTATAAAGTCCTTCACCACCGAACTGAACTCATTTTGTTTGTTTTTGCGATAGGCGGATCAGCTATATTGAATGAAATATTAAAGCACTTTTTTCAACGGGCACGCCCTGATTTTCATCGCTTGATTGATATTTCCGGGTTTAGTTTTCCTAGCGGCCATGCTATGAATGCATTTACTGTTTATGTCATCATAACCTTTCTGTTGTGGCGTCACATTTCGAGAAAATGGGCTAGATGTCTGTTAATCTTAATCAGTACAGTGATGATTTTGGCAATTGGAGTCAGCAGAATCTATTTAGGTGTCCACTATCCAAGTGACGTATTAGGCGGATACTTAGCCAGCGGATTTTGGTGTACAATGGCTATTTGGTTTTTCCAATATTATAAAGAAAAAGGTTATAATATAAAATATAATCGTTGAGAATAATGGTTGGTGTGATCGTAAACTCATCCAGCCCCTCAAACAAATTGGAGTGATACATATTATCAGGAACAGTATTCCTAATTTATTTACACTTTTTAACTTATTTTTCGGCTTTTTATCCGTGATGTATTCAGCCATCGGGGATTATAAGAACGCAGCCATCCTGATCTTGATTGGAATGATGTTAGACAGCATGGATGGTCGAATTGCCCGTATGCTTCGTGTGCAAAGTGACTTAGGAAAAGAATTAGATTCCTTGGCTGATATTGTTACCTTCGGCGTTGCTCCGGCGATGATGGCTTACTACTCATATTTTTCAGATTTTGGCGTTTTGGGTATGGCGATATCAGGTTTGTTTCCACTGTTTGGCGCGTATCGGTTAGCACGGTTTAATATCAATGCCGTCAAATCGTCTCTCAAATATTTTACCGGTGTTCCAATCACTGCTGGTGGGGGAATTCTGACATTTATTACCTTATTCCATGGTAAAATGCCAAGTATTATCCTACCAATCGCTTTTTTTGCCATTTGTTTTTTAATGGTAAGTACCATTAAAATTCCAAGCTTAAAAGAAGTGCCACTGCCGAAATACGGAATTATTGTCACTGCCTTTTTGGGTTATGCCATTTACCAGGTCTTTAAAAAAGAACAGCATCGTTTTCCTTATTTTATTTATGTGGCAATTCCGCTTTATATCGCGTTTATTGGCTACCAGCTAGTCAAAAACAATAGAAAAAGAAAAACAAATTAATTGATACCTCTTGAAAGAAGGTCTTTAATCAATGAAAGTGAAAGTAAACAAAAATGCAGCAAAAGAATTAAAGAAAATGCTAGCGCAGGAAGAAGCTCAAGGAAAGCTTTTTCGTATCTACGTTTCCAGCGTTCATGGAGATCATGCTCATTATGATCTAATGCTCGACACCCCAACAGAAAAGGACGAGGTAGTACATACAGATAAAGACCTTGACTTCATTTTAGAAAAAGGTGAAGAATACCTCGATAATGTCTGGATCCAATACTTCCAACTGCCAAAAGAAGAATGGGTCATCACAAACCCATCTAAAGGTGTACATCACCATCACTAAGCTTTACAAAGGAATAGCACATGGAAGAACTTAACGGGTTCTGTCCAGAGGCGCAAAATCATAAAAATCAAAAAA
>NZ_JBALNY010000232.1:5263-6314 GCF_036962145.1 Bacillus sp. JJ1764
AATCAAAAAAGTGGAAATCCAGTTCTCATATGAATTGGATTTTTTTATTTGAAAATTTAATTAAGCTTTTTTATCGTTTTAATAAATTAGCAACAATCTGCTGGAAACAGACAGTCTGAAATAGATGTTCATTTATTTGCAATATTGGAAAAATCTACATCTATTTACCCACAAGCTTAAAATGATTGCTAAAATGAAAATAAATACAAAAAGAATCCTAGGAGGTACAAGATGAATATTGAGTTTAGACCAATTGATAAATCAAATTATAATGAGTGTATAGAACTTAGTTTAAATGAGGCACAAGCAAAATATGTCGCCCCTAATTATTTTTCTTTAGTACAAGCTGCATACGAACCCAATTTATATCCACTAGGTATTTATAGCGATAATAAAATGGTTGGTTTTATTTTATATGATTTTGATGAGGAACTTAACGGATGGTCAATGAGCAGGTTTATGATTGACGCAAATGAACAAAACAAAGGGATTGGTAAAATGGCATTACATAAGTTCCTTGATTTTTTCACAAACAAATATGGTCATTTGCAACTTTATACGAGCACTTCCGTTGATAATCCAATCGCTATTTCATTATATGAAAAATTTGGATTTGAGAAAAAAGAAGTGTTCGAATACGAGGCTGGGGGAAATAGATATAAAGAGTATAGGATGATAAAACAGCTTTGAAAAAAATAAAGTAAATGAAAGCAGAGGAGTGAACTCATACCTCTGCTTTTCTATTGTTAAATTAGTGCCAAATATTTAAATTATTGTAAAAATGTATACGAATTGCTTTTTAAATCCGTATTTTGCACTTCTTAACGAATCCATGAGAAATACCTTTGTGCATTTTTTGGTTGGAAATACTTTTTTTAGGAAAAACGAATGATTGTGTACCTGTTTTGGCATATGAAAGCCAAACGGAAGGGAAGAACAGTTGAAATTGTCTTTCAGGAAAATGATGAAGGACAACAGATAGGGAAGAATCAAAATAACTGACGTTCATATGGTTCATGATGGACAAAAGGGGGAAGGAGACCCAGAGCAA
>NZ_JBALNY010000233.1:0-295 GCF_036962145.1 Bacillus sp. JJ1764
ACATGGATGTCAGCGTGCCTAATAAAAAATACTCGGCCCAATTTCGGTCATCCATTTGCTTAAACCTAGCAATTGATTTGGCAGCAACGATAAATCCAATTGCTGGGTAGGCGTTATAAAAGGTCATGATTAAAACTAGCATTCTTTCAATATAGCCAATAATTTTTCCACGGCTAAGATCATTCTCGCTAAAAATCGGATAATGGAATTCCTCTGTTACGCCAATATTCCCCTTCTTATGGAATAACTTTTCCTCCATGCCAGTTTTATAAGAATATTTTCCTTCAAAGGTCAA
>NZ_JBALNY010000233.1:349-7010 GCF_036962145.1 Bacillus sp. JJ1764
TTTTCCTTCAAAGGTCAATAATTGAGTGGGCAAAGATCCTAATAGGATTCGAATCATATGGCCACTTACACTGGTATTTAGGATAATAATGATCAAAATAAATAAAATCGCATTGAGGGGCTTTAACGGATGTCCAACTTGAAAAACGCTAAGAATCTTGGACATGTCGATTCCGATAAAATAATGACTACTCAGTAAAATGACAAAAAGATGCAGGAGTTGATCCAGTACGAAAAACCCCAGTCGCTTTATACTCCCTTCGTTCTGGAAATGAAGGGTATCAAGGATTTTAATTTTTAATAGATCAATCATGTAATGTGATCCAACAATAACAAGTAATGGAATGATAATTTGAAGGTAAATCGTGGTATGGTTTACATTACTGAAATAGGATCCTATTAAAACAAGAGCAGTAATGACAAAGTGATGTAGAATATGTTTTTTTAAATGATTCAGCTTTTCTTTCACCATAGCATCTGTTTGCAGATAAAAATCAGCAATTAAATGTGCCAAAATAAGACTTAATAATAGCATGCTTTCCCCTTTCCATTAAACCTAACTAATGATCTTTACGTAATGATTTTTTAGATAGTTCTGAATGGAATTCATTAACTCTTTACTTTCCAAATTCTCTTGGTCATCCTGGTGCATTTTTTTCTGCAGCGAATGAAGAGTACGGTGGATCTCTTGAAATACTTGATGTATTTCTTCGCTCTTCCCTTTTTTAAAGTGACTGGAAATGGTTGAAGCTGTTTTTCCTAATAACGCTGCCACTGCTTTTTTTTGTTGCAGGATTAAATAGTACCTATATACTTGCTCTTGAATATCCGTTTGCTCTTTGATCAACCACTGTTGCGCTGTTAATAGCGAATTTAGTAATTGTTCAAATTCAAAACGATAATGATGGAACGTAAAAGATTCCTGAAGAGGATCATGGATATAAAATTGATCCAATTCAAATTTAAAGGGTGTTCTTATGGACTCTTGTTTTATTAAATCATTCGCATACCTAGCTTGTTTGATTAACGGATGAATCCATTTTTCAATGTCGATTTCCTCTAGCTCTCTTTCAATGTCACCAAATGAAAGTCCAAAATAGGGTTTATGTTGTTTAAATTTCCATATCCAGTTTACATAATAGGCAATGATAAAGGCGGTTGAATAGCCATAACCAATAAAAATAATTTCATCGCCCGCTCGATGTTTTATCTTTATCGGACCTATTCCGTCTGTCCATTCCGAAATCCAAATAACAAGCTGGTCCAAATAATGGGAAAGTTCAATACCCATTTCATCATTTGAAGAATTGCTGACATCTAAAATAAAAATCGAAATTGGATTTTTCATTACACACACCTTATCTCAGTTAGTTCGACTAATTAATCTAATCTTATTGAAATTCGACTAATTAGTCAAACTTTATACCAATTCGATAAATCTAACTGATTAAATTGTGGTAAAAGATTGCCATTCTTCTGGCAGTAATGCGTGATATGGCAATTGTAAGAAGCGATCATCAATAAGCAAAATGGTGCCATGGTCGGATTCAGAACGGATCAGCCTGCCCCCTGCCTGTTGCACCTTGTTCATTCCTGGAAAGACATAGGCATAGTTGTAACCATTTTTCCCTTTATGATCAAAGTGTTGTTTAATGAGATTTCGTTCAAAACAAAGCTGTGGCAAACCAACCCCTACCACCATGACTCCTGTTATTCGATCCCCGGGTAAATCCACTCCTTCTGAAAATACGCCACCAAGAACCGTAAAACCTACTAATGGTTTAGATGGATTTGGTTGAAAGGCCGCTAAAAAGTTTTCTCGGTCCATTTCCGACATTCCCACGTCTTGCAGAATCGTATCCGTATAGGGATCCAACTTTTTAAATTCTTCATATACAGCCATTAAGTATTGGTAGGAAGGGAAAAATATCAAATAATTCCCTTGCTTATGCTTTATTAAGGAGTTAACTGTTATGGCGATTTGTTCTTTTGTTTGCTCCCGATCACGATAACGCGTAGATAAAGGTTTGACCAAAACCTCCACTTGTTCCTTTTTAAACGGAGATGGGATGGTGGTTACAAAATCTTCTGCATCCCCACCCAGGATCTCCTGATAATATCGAAGTGGCGAAAGAGTGGCAGAAAAAAAAACTTTTGACCTGAAACCTAGTCCTATTTGCTGTATTAATGAGGAAGGATCGATGCAGAACAGTTTTAATACAAAATCATTTCTTTGTTTTTCCACGTAAATCACATAATGTGCATCAAGCATTTCCATTATTTTTAAAAAATGCAAAACTTTAAAGTAGGCATCAAGTAAGACAGGAAAATTCCCTTCTTTTAGCACCTGTTCGGCAGCCTCATTAAATTGCTCCAAATGCTGTTTTAAAGACTCATCCACCTCTTCTAATATAAATTCCTTTTTTCCTTCATGTGCCTTTTTTAAAGACAGGAACCAGGAATTGATCCTGTTAGACATTTCATAGATGGTTTGATGAATCCCCTTTGTTTCCTTCTTTAATTGAAGAAACATGTCTTTCTGAATGGAGGCAGAAAACATTTCCCGGCCACGGTCAACCAGATTGTGGGCCTCATCGATCAGGATCACGGTAGATTTCTTTTGCTCCTGCCATAGCCGTTTTAAAGCAACCTTTGGATCAAAAATATAATTATAGTCACATATAATCGCATCAACGGAATAAACAAGGTCAATAGAAAACTCAAATGGGCAAATTTGATGCTTACGGGCATAGGCTTCAATTACATCACGGTTCAAACAGGTTTCAAGTGTTAATATATCAAGGATGGCCCCATTAATCCGATCATAATAACCATTGGCAAACTCACAATATTCAGGGTTACACTTGGCTTCCTCTTTAAAACAAATTTTATCCTTTGCCGTCAGGGTTACACTTTTCATACACAGCCCATGAGCTTCCATGCGGGAGAAAGCTTCTTCGGCTGTTTTTCTTGTGGTGGTTTTGGCAGTTAAATAAAACAGGCGATTGACCAAGCCTTCCCCCACTGCTTTGACCGATGGGAAAAGAGTAGAAATGGTCTTTCCGATTCCGGTGGGAGCTTTGGCAAATAAATTTTTTTCATCCAAAATGGTTTTATATACAGTTCCCGCCAGTTTTCGTTGGCCTTCACGATAGGTTTCAAAGGGGAATGGAAGTTCTTTGCAGCTCAGATTTCGGCTTGCTTGATGTTGGAACTGCAGCTTGGCAAAGGGTGCGTACATGTCCAATACTTTTTGCACAAATAGATCCAGTTGAGAAAAAGTAAGAGTTTGTTTAAAATATTTTTTCTGGTCTGTTTCAAGATGGACATAGGTAAGCTGAACAGAGATTTCGGTTAGTTGATGATCACGGGCGTACATATACGCATACATTTTGGCTTGGGCCCAGTGTACGGGGGAGCCATCCCCTTCGATTTGGTCCAATGGTTTGGAGAATGACTTAATTTCATCGATGGTAATCGTTTCATTATCCACTAATAATCCGTCACAGCGTCCATCCACGATAAAGGTAATGTCTTCGTATCGGATTTCTGCCCGGAGATAGACTTCTTTTTGGTCTTCTTTTTTATATGTCTTTTGGATTTTTTGATGCGCTCTTGTTCCATCTACCAATGTGGATTGTGATCGGAAACGGGAATCGATGCTGCCGCTGCTGTAAACGTATTCTACTAAAGACCTAACGGATATATTTACTTCATGCGCCACTTGTCCACCAACTTTTTCGAAAATAGAATATATGTTTGTATTTTAAGTATAACAGGTTTTCATCCAATAAAAAATAAAACTCCTAATAATAAGGAGTTTTATGAACGAATTTGACCAATTCCACGAACCACTGATTTTATTGTAGTGATGGCTTTTAAGCCCATCGGCCCACGGGCATGCAGTTTTTGCGTGCTAATTCCGATTTCGGCCCCGTACCCAAACTGTTCTCCGTCCGTAAATCTGGTAGAGGCATTATGATACAATACAGCTGCATCAATGGATCGGAAAAATAAGTTTACGTTTTCGGCATTCCCACTGACAATGGCTTCAGAATGTTTCGTTCCATATTGATCGATATGTTGGATGGCTTCTTTAACATCTTTGACTAATTTCACCGCTAAAATTGGTGCTAAAAATTCTGTATGGTAATCTTCTTCCGTAGCCTTTTGGATAAAAGGATACGCGTTCGCTAATGGTTCGTCCCCACGAAGTTCAACACCTTTTTCGTGTAGTGAGTTTACTAGATTGGAAGTATATGGCCAGTGTTCGTGAATTAACAAGCTTTCTGCAGCATTACAGACGGAAGGTCGATGCAATTTGGCATTGATGGCAATTTTGATTGCCATCTGTTCTTGAGCTGTTTCATCAATATACACGTGGCAATTTCCGACTCCGGTTTCGAGTACTGGGACAGTAGCATTTTGAATCACGGATTGAATCAAGCCTGCCCCACCTCTTGGTATTAGGACATCAAGATATTGATTCAGTTTAAACATTTTCGAAGCTGTTTCCCGGCTGGTATCCTCCAATAATTGAACGGCATCCTTTGGGATCGATGACTGGGATAAAGCCGTTTGCATTACTTGTACGAAGGCCTTGTTTGAGTTTAATGCTGAAGTGCTGCCTCTCAACAGGACGGCGTTACCTGCTTTCAAGCAAAGACTGGCAGCATCCACTGTTACATTGGGACGGGCTTCATAGACCATGCCAATGACTCCGAGAGGAACTCTTACGGTTTGGATGAACAAACCATTTGGTCGCTCCCATTCTTCTACAATTTCTCCAATTGGATCTTCTAAAGTAATGACCTGTTGAATGCCATCAACAATTTGCTCAATACGCTCTTCAGTTAACAACAACCTGTCGAGCAGAGATTCGGAAAGACCATTTTCGATACCTGCTCTAATATCTTTCGCATTTTCTTGGAGAATCCATGTTTTTTCCTTTAAAATTTGCTCTCCCATTTTGGCTAATGCGAGATTCTTTTCCTCTGTCGTGAGCATCCCCAATGTTTTTGAAGCAGTTTTTAATTTCCCAGCTTTTTCAATAAGTTCATTCACTTTTCCTCACTCCTCTCTTATAATGACCCAATTATCCCGATGAATCACCTCAGCCCGCTTATTAATGGAGAAGGCTTTCGATTGTTCACTTGGCAACCCTTTTACTTTTACTAAATCCTGCGCGGAAAAATAACACTGACCCTTGCCAATGATTTTTCCTTTTTGATTACGAACCTCTACCACATCTAACGCACTAAATTCACCTTGGACATTCGTGACTCCTACCGGAAGCAGGCTTTTCCCTTTTTGGACGATTGCCAGCTCGGCCCCCTCATCAATTTCGATGATCCCACCTACCTGTGAGTGAAAGGCAATCCATTGCTTACGCATTTGCATTTGCGTCTGAAACGGCCCGCCGATATAGGTGCCGTCCCCTTTGCCTTCGAGAATATCAACCAATTTTTCCTTGCCTGATCCAGTACCGACAAAGACACTGACGCCAAGAGACAAAGCTTTTTTTGCTGCCATCAGCTTGGATTTCATACCACCAGTGCCAACGGAAGATCCACTTTCCCCCGCTATGCTGAACAGTTCATCCGTAACTTCTGGGATGAAGTTGAACTTTTTCGCAGCGTCGTTTGCTTTTGGATTGCCATCATAAATTCCGTTTACGTCTGTTAAGATAATGAGGGCATTGGCATGCAAAAATCCACTAACTAATGCTGATAGCATGTCGTTGTCTCCAAAGGTCAGCTCTTCGATGGCCACTGAATCATTTTCATTGATGATTGGTAGAACTCCGCGTTGCAGCAGCTCACTCATCGTGTTAAACAAATTTTGGAATTTGACTTTACTGTAAAAATCCTCTCTGCTTAACAAAATCTGAGCTGGGACGATGCTTTGTGTTTGAAAAAGCTGGATATAATGCTGCATTAACAGTCCTTGCCCAACGGCTGCCGCAGCTTGCTTTCCGGCAACAGTTTTGGGACGTGATGGATAACCAAGAGCTCCAAAGCCAGCCGCCACAGCACCGGAAGAAATGAGAATCACCTCGTGTCCTTGTTGTTTTAAATGAGCCAATGCCTCGACGTGATCTCTGATTTTTTCTTCTGAAATCGTTCCGGATACAGAAGTAAGCGAACTGCTCCCAATTTTGACAACCACCAATTGTTTTTTCATGTTAAACCCTTCTTTTTGAAAAAATAAAAAACGACTCATCTGTCCTTTGAATGTCAAAGGACGGAAAAGTCGTTCCGCGGTACCACCTTTATTGATGCCAATTATGATTAGGGCATCCACTTTAAACCCGTAACGTGGGAAAACGGCTTATGTTTTCATAAGCAGCCTAACAGGGCAGGTTCAATCAGCTTTCCGTGAGAAACCTTTCAGCCGATGGGTTTCACTCTCTAACACGTTCCAATGATTTACTATTCCCTTGCCATTTCCGAATTTAATTAACTATGATTATCTAAAGATTTGGTGGAAAAGTCAAGATAGTTTTTTGAAAATTTAATATGAATGAATTTTTGGGCTGTATTGAAATGAAAGGATGAAAGGTGTTGCTTTGATGTTAGCTCCTCACGATCGACCTTGTTTGTCAATATAAAACGAGGCGTGTCACCAATGAGGGCTTTTAACGATTGTGCATGGGAAAAGAT
>NZ_JBALNY010000234.1:0-6618 GCF_036962145.1 Bacillus sp. JJ1764
AATATCTATTGCTTTACCAGCCCTTACGGCTAATTAAAGAAGTAATATGGGCAAGATGGTGCCGGCCATGCCAAGCATAGATACCGATATTTTTTCCCACCGTTATTTCCCCTGATTCCGGATGCACGAAAGTTTTTTTCATATCCTCAGGATTTAGACTATGTAATAGTTTGACCCAACGTTTGTGCAATGTTTCAAGAAGCGTTAAGGAAATCTCAATCGGCAATGAGTAATCTGGAAGTTCGGCCCATTTCCCTTCATTATAAGGCTTGATGACTGGGTTTTCTTCAGTAAGAGCTAGTTTAAAACGGACATAAGCGTTCATATGACTATCTGCAACATGATGAACCACTTGACGAACGGTCCATCCGCCATTCCGATAAGGAGTGTCCAATTGATTATCATCCAAACTACTGACAGCTTCTCGCAATAATGCTGGTAAGCTCTCAATCTCACTAATCCAATCCTTAGTAATAACCCCCGTGATCTCTCCATCAAATTGAAATTTTCCTATTGGATACCTTTCATCCATTGCAATCCCTCCTATGTATTCCTCTAAATTAATATTTTAAGGGTTCTTCAATAATTGAATTCCCCTCTGTTGCTTCATTATCAAGCCACTTCCATTTCTCATATAGTCTAATACGCCCATCAGCTAAGATTTCAGGAGTCGATACACATTCTCCTCCTCTAAGTTCATCTTTTGTATTCACATGGTTATATCGAAACTGTAAGGATCCATCCTCTTTCACCATTCCAATCAGCAATCCTTTTACGATTTCTCCCCCGCCATATGTTGCTGAGACGATCGTTCCCTCTTGACTATATTTAAAAAAAGTCTTTGAAGAAACTTCTCCGTTTGCTGTATTTTCAATTGAAACAAATGTACGGCCATTATAATTTATCAATGTTTCTCCTCACTTTTTAAGAACTCGAACCCTTTTAATCTTCTTAAGTATGAAAATTAGTCCTTTTCGTTTTTCACAAATTACATATAATATAGAAATTTAGTTTAGTAGGTGAAAGCATGACCACAACCATCACTACCGGGATTCACGGAGCAACGTATTCTGGTACACCCTTACCAATGTTTGGTACTTGGAATCAGGTTATTCACCACCATCCATATAGTGTACACGTGGGACATAACGTTTATTACATGGTTCCTATTTTATACGGACATCCGCCTGCGTTCCCTTATCTGGGACCTTATGTCCCCTTTCGATATACTTTATAAAAATATCCCTCTTTGTAAAGAGTATAACGACAACACCCATGCTTTTTCCACTACTACAACCTTTATATTCAAATCTTTCTTAAATTTCTTTATAATCTTTAGAAGGAGGGAAGTTAAATGGACAAGCCACTAACTAAGTTGAAAAACTTTGCAAGGAAATTAAAACAGAATTTATTTGTCCTATATTTATCGTATAAAGATAAAAGAGTGCCTTGGTATGCAAAGCTTGTTGCCATATGTGTGGTTGCGTATGCTTTTAGCCCAATCGATCTGATTCCTGATTTTATCCCGGTACTAGGTTATCTTGATGACCTCATTATCGTACCGCTTGGCATCATGCTAGCCATGAAGTTGATTCCTCCTGTTGTGATTAATGACCATAGAGCACGAGCGGAAGAAATGAAAAAGGCTGGAAAGCCTAAAAATTGGTTCACAGCCATTCTTTTTATTCTAATCTGGCTTTTATTTGCTTATTGGGTTGGAAATTTGCTATTTTTTCACGATAAAAATTAAAACAAGAATAAAATTAAAAGTGCTGACTCTAAAATTACCTTTTGAGTCAGCACTTTTATTGTTCCTTGAGTTATTTACTGTTTATCCCCCTATCCCCAAAGATCCATTCTTCACTTTGACAGCTGAGATCAATCACTCCTTGCAGTTCCGAAACAAATTACATCCTAGGTCTTAGATAAAAATAAATCTCACGATTGTTCAAGGATTCTTAGCAATATAGGATTATAGAATTAGATTGGAAAGGGACGGAATCTTTTCATTTTCATCAATGAATTTTATTAAAATAGGGATTTTTGAAACAGAAGCACATACAAAATTCTATTCGCAGGGAGTTTAAAAATGGGGGAATCAAGATGGAAGTTTATATCATTCTTTCTGATACGGGAACTTTATTTACAAAAATGATAAAAAGATTTACGAAACATCCATTAAACCACGCTTCAATCTCTTTTTCGAAGGAACTAGTAGACGAGACTTACAGCTTCGGCAGGAAACGAGCCAATAATCCTTTTATCGGAGGCTTTATTAGGGAAAATATGAACGGAGAGTTATTTCAAAGTGCAACATGTGCCATTTATAGTTGTTCTGTTTCAGAAAGCGAATATAAGCAGATGAGAAAGCTTGTCCAACAATTTGAAAAGCAGCAGCAAGACTATAAGTATAATTTAATCGGGCTTTTCGGGGTTCTGCTTAATAAAAAAATGAATAGAAAAAGAGCCTTCTTTTGTTCAGAATTTGTTGCAACGGTTTTAAATCGAGGCGGCATTGACATAAAGGGTAAACACCCAAGCTTAGTCAAACCTAATGATTTGGGAGATTGTGAAAATTTTCGATTGCTTTATAAGGGACAACTCATCTCCTATCTTCTACAACATTCAAACCAACCCACACAAGAAATTGCCAATGATACAAAGAAACAAAGTAAAATACTAATATATTCAAGAGTATGCTAACTAAGCTGTTTATTTTTATTACAAACAGCTTAGTTTTATTGATAAATAGTTTTTAGTCCTCTTTGTTTGTAGATGATTCCCATTTTTTAAGTTCTTCAATTGTTTTTTTCAAATCAATTAGACCATTTTCCGCTGTTTGAATATAGTCGGTTCGCTGAGCAATGGTTATTGTTTTGCCCGTCCCCAATTTTGATGGTTTTTGCAGGAACAGTCCGCGTTCCTTGGACTCTATCAGGACTTTCTCCATTTCATCATTCCTGAACTCTGTCAAGTTTTCCATGTCATTTACTTCAATTTTCACGCAGAGTAATTGCTGCTCGAGTTGCAGGTAGTAGTTTTTATCACTCTGTGGCTGCCACCAAAAACCCCAGAATCCTCCTCGCGGATTGGCAACATACCCCCAGTTGCCATTAAAATGTTTTTGAAGCCCCATGTAAAAGCCCTGCCATGCAAAGCCGTCCCAATCTACCACAGGCTTTGTTTTATAAGCATTAATTTTACTATCAAGCTTCTCCAAATGTACTAGATAGTCAAGGAAAATAGGATGACTTACACCATTTTCCCGGCCACGCGCTAATACTTCAAGTATCCTTTCGCGTGTAAACGGAAAATAGCCTGCATCCTGAACTGAGTGGTAATGACTTTGATCCGCTATCTTATAATAGATTGGCAATTGAACTAAATCAGGATAAGCGATCCTTACTTCTTCACGATACCGGTTCAGCTGATCTGAGTGGTTTTTAGTATATGTTTTATCCTCTATTAAAATGGCATAGGTATCGTTTACAATCGCAAGAATATCTAACGCTTGGAATTGCCTAATAATTTCAATACTTTTTATTGTAGGAACAGGATACCCATGAACGTTAAAAATCATTGTTATGAAATCTACGGCAGCTTCATGCAACGGCTTATCTAATGAGCGATGTGTTTCCGGACTCCAGGACAGCAGCCAGCATATGAAAGCATCCTGTGATAATTCACTCGTTGCAAAATGAAATAGATTCGGTTGCTCCAAGTAAGCCGCTTGGCTGTCACGGGTGCTTTCAAGAAGCAATTCTACATCATGATTTCCCGTATAATCCTCCCAGCCTCCTCTCGAAAGAATGGATTGATAATGGAGTTCCGGCCATATCACATTGGACTCTACATCCAGAATCCTTCCTCTCTCGTTTGGAAATAACAGAAGCAAACGGTCGTCTCCTTGCTGTGCAATAATTTCCGGTACTGGTTCAGAACGCTTCATGTACCCGCAATTTTCAGTAGGACACTTATAGATTGGATGTGCATCCAAACGAATACCACCATCAGCCCTTTCATCTATCATTTCCCAATCTTCCTCTTGTAAATCAGTGCCACATCGTGGACATATATACCTATTCATCCCAAACACTCTCCAAGGATACTTTTTAATATATATTCATAATAGCACGAGCTTTGATTAATCCATTTATACGATACTCATTTAAATTATAAAGTCTATATTCCGCAATCTTTAAAATCATTTATAATGAAAATATGAATTTTCTGGTTGATTTTGGTTAAAAAAGTGAGTGAGAATATGAAGGTTTCAATAGAAGAGATTCCGAAGGACCGTGAAGAGGAAATCCTCATCAGATGCCATGAGGTCAATAACGATGTATACGAAATGGTTAACAAGCTTAAAATGGAAAATCGTATATTGATTGGGTACCAACATGACAAGATTCATCGTGTTAGACTAAGCGATATCTATTATTTTGAGGCAGTGGATGGAAAGGTTTTTTGTTACTGCAAGGACAAAGCTTTTGAAGTCAAACAAAAGCTTTATGAGTTGGAGGAGCTAGGCAAAGAATGTTTCCGTGCTTCCAAATCGACGATTTTGAATATCACGAAAATATCACATATCTACCCATCTATTAGCGGCAGGTTTGAAGCGGTGTTGAATAACGGGGAGCGTGTTGTCATATCAAGACAATATGTGCCTGTGCTTAGAAATAAACTTGGATTGTAAGAGGAGAAGCAGAATGGGACTTTCCGAATTTATAAAAAAAACGATGCAACAATTCTTTATTATCTTCGCTGCCATCATCATCATCCTTACAATTTTGCGGCAAATTTATTACCCTAATCTTTCCTTCGACTTGAATTCTATTTATATTATCATGGCCTTTTCCCTGATTGGGTCATTGACAGGATGTATCCTCTATTCTCCTTACAACATTAGTGAGAACAATATGCGGATAAGAATCATCATTCATTTTGTTGCTCTGGAAACGATATTGATTTCCCTCGGGGCATTTTTTGGAATTGTCAAAGGCGCGGCAGACATCCTTATTTTTGCCTTGCAAATAGCAGTAGTTTATCTCATTGTCCGTCTGCTTTCATGGCGAAATGATAAAAAAGTTGCTGATGAAATTAACGGAAAACTGAGGTCCTTTAATCAGACAGGGGATTAACAAGGCGGTAGGCATAACAGCTTACCGCCTTTTTTTGCAACTTACCGCTCTATATATACAGCTTATTGATTTTCTATATACTTCCTTTCTTCAGTTAATTATGCTGTAAACATAAAAATAACTGGTAAAACAAAGAAAGGGGTCATTACCTTGGGAACATTATTATTTGTCATCACTTTAATTTTTGAAATGGCCTTAGCCACTTACTGCATCGTAACGAAGCAACACCATAAAAAATTGAGGAATTGGGTTAGAATCAGTTTTTTCATTGCCTTTGTGATACTTACTCTTACATCCATTATCGAATGGGGCTTCCGCTGGGACCTGTTGGCCGTAGTGCTTTTCCTACAAGCTTTCATTGGAACGGTATCGTTAGTACGTAATAAAGCCGATAAAAAAACAAATAAAACTTCCCGGGTGATTGGAAAAACAATTTTGATGATCGTCATCCTCGTATTTGCCTTTGCACCCGCTATTGTTTTTCCACAACACAAACAGCCAACAATAACTGGTGAATTTAAGGTCGCTACCGCCAATTTCACATACACCGATCAAAACCGGATTGAGGAATTTGCCGATACCGGTGAAAAAAGACATGTCAATGTAGAATTTTGGTATCCTAAAAACGCTGATGGTAAATATCCACTAGTTGTATTCTCCCATGGGGCCAATGGCATTAAAGCAAGTAACACCTCCACCTTTAAGGAGCTAGCCAGTCACGGATATGTAGTATGTTCCATTGATCATCCCTATCATTCTCTTTATACGAAATCAAATAAAGGCGAGATTAACACGATCAATTCGGAATATATGAAGGAAGTCAGCAATGCCAATAAAGAGGGTGTTTATACGAAGGACCAATTGTATGGACTTATTCAAAAGTGGATGAAACTGCGTACGGAAGATATGAACTTTGTGATTGATACCATTTTAGAAAAATCAACAAGCGATAAAGGCTCGGTCTATCAGTTAATCAACCCAGAGAAAATTGGTGTGTTTGGCCATTCAATGGGTGGCGCAGCCAGTGTTGGGATCGGCAGCAAGCGTGATGATGTCGGCGCTGTTGTCAATCTGGACGGTCCGTTTTTTAGTGAGCTTGTTTATGATAAAAAGACAAATGATTTTGTGGCGAACGGCAAGGCTTATACAACCCCACTTCTGAACATTTATACTGACGATGTTTGGAAACAGCTTAACAGTAATTCCACTTATGCGGCAAACAAAGCAGCCGATCAAAATTGTAAAGAAGCCTATACCGTTTATTTTAAAGGTGCCAAACACTTAAGTCTTACCGATTTATCACTTGTTTCTCCTATGCTTGCTAATACACTTCAAGGCGGTAAGTCAACGATTGATAAATATTACTGCCTGGAAACTGAAAATAAACTTATTCTTCAATTCTTTGATTATACACTGAAGGGTAAGGAACGCTTTACATCTGAAGGAACCTATTAAACAATAATCGAGTAGGAGGGGG
>NZ_JBALNY010000235.1:0-1827 GCF_036962145.1 Bacillus sp. JJ1764
GGACCGCCGCAGCGATCCCATATTTAACATAAGCACCAGTTAGTTGCATAAATAATAAAGCTTTATTTGCACGGATTGGAACACATTTACGGCAGAATTAAGAGTTTATCAGCCTTTCCCTGCGATGGATCTGAAGCATAAACTACAAACATTAAAATTTTTTAGGCTGATTTTGTTTGGTCTTTTTTTTCTGAAAACAATAGCCTAGCAGAAGTTAATCGGTTTCGAATTAAGACACCAATCCACGAAGCAAGGGCAGCCTTGATTAATCCAACAATGATAAACGGAGTAAATCCTCCTGCAAAAGCAGCTGGCCAAGAAAGCTCGGCAGCAATCTTTAGCCAAGCAGTGCCGAATGCCAAAGTAACGAGCATTCCAATACTATTAGCAATCACAGCATTCTTGAAGTTGAAGGCTGTTTTTTCCATAAACCATCCGATTAGGAAGGTAGCTGGAAGGAAGCCAACTAAATAACCTCCAGTGGGCCCGACAAGCTTTGAAACTCCACCTGAAAATTCAGCGAATACAGGTACTCCTGCAGAACCAATAATTAAATATAAAATGACCGATAAGGTTCCATAACGAGAACCTAGGATTGTTGCTGCTAAGCCTATGGCAAGGGTTTGTCCTGTAATTGGAACGAGCGGAAATGGAATTGTAATTTGAGCCATTACGCCAATGATTGCAGCAAAAAGTGCTGTCACAATCATCATTCTTAATTTCAATTGTGGATTTGTCATCTGTTTCTCCTTTTCAAATGTAAACTAATTTTTATATTCGGTTAACAAATAAACTATATTTATATTTAAAAAATTTGTCAACCCAAAAAAAGAGGTGCCAGTGCATCTCCGAGGATTTACTTTGAAATATCTGAAAGAGTTTCAAATGAAACATAAAAAGAAATTGCATTTGATCCAACTTGTTCAACTAACCTGCCCCGTTTGTTTAAGTGGAATTCTTCACAAACTCACAAATCGTTAGGTTAATAAGAAAATGGCATTACCTCATTGCTGAAGTAATGCCGCAGTCAACCGAATGGTCTTTACTTGTATTTGTTATTAAATTGAGTTAGCAATATCAACTAATATTTCAGGTGTAACTTTGTTTGATACCTTTTTGTCAATTCCGAGCATATATTGCCAATTATCCTTTTCAAAAACAAGGAAGTTCATAAGTGGAGCATCATCCATATAAATAGCTTTTTGACCATTTTCAAGTGTATATACTTTTTGATTGCCTCTATCCTTAAAAGTTATTTTATTTTTTAAGGGTCGAATATCAACTTTATAATTATTTTCTCGTAACTTTTCATTCACAAAATGGATTGTTAGAAAATCATTTGTGTCATAGTCCTTATCTTCATAAAATCTTCCGAATTGATGGGTGAAAGGAATAGGAGGCTTGATTTTTGGCAATTTTACATCTTGTTCAAAGTGATTTTCAAATTCCTTAACGGCTTCTTCAGCAGATTTATATCCAACTTGAGTGAACATTTCCTCAATGGAAGGAGGAGTATCATTTGGACTTGCAAAGGCTATCTCATTAGTTGGTACAAAATAAGCAATACAGAATATTAAACAAATAAATTTTATTCTATTATTCAATGTTCCACGCACCCTCTTTATCCTTTTAATAAGTAATCTTCTCCAATTATGAAAGATTATTTATCGTGACTTATGTAACTAACCTGCCCCGTTAGCCACCCATGAATCGCAAAAAATCAGCGATTCATCACAGAGAATGAAAATGGTTAGGATGTGTCAATACTGATACTGACCTTAATCCAGTCAACCAATCCATAGCAATGATTTGCAGATCTCTCAATTT
>NZ_JBALNY010000236.1:0-5817 GCF_036962145.1 Bacillus sp. JJ1764
CAACTTTAAGCTGATCGAGGCCTGTAACAAGGTTTCCCATTCCAATAATCAGCTGTTCCTGGCCCGAAATTATTTGTTCCAAACTGGTATTTGCTGTAGTTAACCCGTCTTGTGCACCTTTAAGACCTAAATTAAGAGTGTTTAGGTAGGTTGCCATTGATACCTGTGGATCAGGAATTGCTGAGTCTGTGGCAGCTTTTACTTCTCCAACTGTATTTTTTATATCTTTATAGTTTGTATTTTCGGAAATACCAGGATATTTTTTCTCAAGCCCTGTAAATTTAGTATCTAGTGTTTGTAGCTTTTGGTGTTGTAGGGATAGTGAACCTACAACTTTTTCATAGTTTCCTTCTAAGGTACCTAGCCCGGAACTTGCTTTCTGATATCCCGCAAGCAATTGTTTACTTCCAACGGCTATTTTTTCAGATTCAGCTTTGATCGTATTTAAACCGTCAATTGCTTGCCCGGCCCCAATAGAACCACCTTTCAGCCCGGTCTCAATTTGCGCGAGGCCGCTTTGAAGTTCGCCCATCTTCGATTTCATTTCATTGGTGCCATTGATTAATTGACTAATACCATTGACTGCTTCATCCATTTTCGGCTGATTGGCTGCCATTTGGCTGCCTGCATCGGAAAGACCATCACTAATTTGTTTTAGTCCGTCATTTCCTTTGCCAATTCCTTCTTCTAAAGAAACGACTTGTTTAGAAATATAAAAATCATCAATGGGTTTCCCGGTAGGGCTGGTAACGGAACGAACCGTTTTGACATCATTTACTTTTTTAAGTTCCTGCCTAATTTTTTCTGTAATCCCGATATACTCAGAAGTATTCATTTGGTCATCATTCTTGATTACGATTTGAGTCGGCATTGATTCGCCAGGGCCAAATGATGTTGAAATGATATTAAAGCCCTTGATTGAGGCATATTCATCACTAATCTCTTCTAATGAATTGAAAGAAAGTTGGTCTTTAAAGGTAAATAAGAAGGGAACAGAGACGGCAGCAACGATGATAAAAGCAATTAATGGTCGAAGCATGGCAAACCGGCCCATGGCTCCCCAAATTTTACTGTCGCTATGTTCTAATTTGCCTTTCGATGGCCAGAATAGTTTTTTTCCGAGAACAGCCATAAAAAATGGAACAACGGTCACAAGTGCCAATAATAATACGGCTACCCCAATGGCCACAGCAGAAGCTGATTTATATAGCTGGAATGTAGAGAATCCAATGGAGGCAAATCCAATTAATACCGCGATTCCGCTAAAGAAAACGGTTTTTCCAGCTGTCTTGTAGGTAGTAATAATCGCTTCTGTCACATTTTCCTCTTTGGCCAATTCTTCTTTAAAGCGGCTGAGTAATAATATACAATAATCTGTTCCAATTCCAAAAAGGACAGCTACTAAGAAAATTTGGGTAAAAGTAGATAAAGGAAAATTCACCTTATCTACTAATATTGATACGACGGATTGTGCGGTTAAATAGCTGAAGCCTACCGTAATTAACGGAATAATCGGTGCAATTGCCGATCTGAAAACTAGCAGCAATACAGCCAAAATAAAAACAACCGTTATGCCCTCTGTTTTCTTTAGACCTTCTTGAGAGTTTGTAACAAGATCCTCGCCAATAACCCAGTTGCCGGTATAGTAATGTGATAGTTTAACATCACGAATAGAATTGTATAATTCTTTAATAATTTCCTTTGCTTGACGGTCATTTGCGGTTACCTTTATAGAAACTAAAATGGTTTTTCCGTCTTTTGAAATCAATTGGTCTTTTAATTCTTTTTGGTTAAAATGGGTTAGCAGATCTGTAATTCCTAATTTATCCTTGTTTTTTTCTAGCTCTCTTACAGCCTTGTCGGCTTGTTTAAAGTCAGCATCCGTCAGCTTTTTATCACTGTGAAAAACAAGGGCAGTAGATAAATTTGAACCCTTATTTTCATCTGCCTGTACATCCTTAAGAATTTTTTGGGCAATGGTGGAAGAGTATCCTTCTGGTACTGAAATCTGGCCTTTTTCTCTGACTAAGCCCTCCATATTCGGAGCAATCATGGCCAATCCGACAATAATGGCAATCCATGCAATCAGAATCATCCATTTACCTTTAATAATGGCCCGCACTAGTTATTCCCCCAATTCTTCCTTCTTCTTGTTGTTGATCATTTGAGCTAATTTTTCATACGTGTCTAAAAAAGACGTGATTTCAACTTCATCAAATTGAGTGATAATGGATTCGACTAACACACGTACTTTTTTCATGCAATTTTGGTGAAGCTCCTTGCCTTCGTCAGAAAGGGTTAAATAGATCACTCTACGGTCATTTTCATCACGGGTTCTTTCAATGAGTCCTTTGTCAACCATTCTGTTAATAATGGCCGTGATGGCGCTTTTATTTACTTCAAAAACCGCAGCTAGATCACTGGATGTACATTCACCGGTTTGATAAATGTACTTTAATATGTAGTACTGGTCATTAGTCAAATCATCTCCAATCTTACCTTTTATCAACGCTTCCGCTTTTTTATGCACCTGAAAGTTAAGTGAAATATAACGATCGATTAGATATTGAATAGGACTGTTTTCCATTTAAAGATTATCACCTCTTAAAAATTAGTTAAACTGTTTAACTATTAATGTGTTTAACTATATATCAGGGTAAAATGGTTGTCAATTGATTTCATTAAGGAAAAGTTAAGGATTTCATAGAATAATAAACTTATTCCAATATCAAATCTTCCTGACCCGTTGTACAGGATTAGAAAAGGAGTTTAGTATGTATGAAAAAATGGATCTGGATTGCTGTGAGTATATTGGTGGTGGGTATCATCGGTGTTCAATTATATTCTTCAACTACCAAAACATCAGCAGCAACCGTTAAAGAGAGAACAGCTGAAGTCAAGAAAGGTAAGTTGGAAGTTAAATTGAGTGGCTCTGGAACTGTTCAGCCAGTGGTCAGCAAGGATGTTGAATCCACCACAAATAATGATGAAATCGATGAAGTATTGGCATCGGTTGGGGAAGAAGTGAATGAAGGCGATGAACTTGTTACATTTACAGATGGCAGTGATCCCATTGTTTCACCGGCTAAAGGAGTTGTCACCTCAATTTCAGTTGCATCCGGTGATAAGGTAAACACGGGGCAAGTGGTTGCTCATGTTTCTGATTATTCGGATTTACAGACTGTCGTACAAATCGATGAATTAGATATTAGCAAGGTAAAAGTTGGACAATCTGTCAGTTTAAAAGTGAATGCATTTGCAGACCAAACCTACTCGGGGACTGTTTCAAAAGTATCTGAGGAAGGAACTTCATCAAATGGAGTCTCAACATTTGAAGTTTACATTCATATTGACAAAATCGATCATCTAAAAGTTGGCATGAGCACAGAGGCAAGTATTCTAACTGATACAAAAGAGAATGCTTTATATGTTCCGCTTGATGCTGTCCATTCATCAAAGGGCAAAAAATATGTAGATCTGTCAGGAGCAAGCTCAGAGAAAATAGCAATAAAAACAGGATTGGCAAATGAAGATTATGTAGAAATCACTGAAGGATTATCAGAAGGCCAAATAGTTAAGTTACCCCAATTAGCTGCCAGCAAGGCTACATCAACGACAACCTCTAATAATAACAGTCTTGGAGGTTTGGGAGGCCTGGGTGGAATGACTCGCAGTATGGGCAGAAATTGATCATACTACTTAAATCCGGATACCAATACAAGTGCTCCATGTGAATAAGAATCACTAAAAAAGTGGTCGCGCCTATTGCGGCCGCTTTAATTACTATATAATAGGGCTATTAGTTCTATTTTACTAGGAGAGATAAGATGCGATTATTAGTAGTAGAAGACAACCTTCCTTTATTAGAATCAATCGTTCAACTATTATCGGATGAATTCGAAGTCGATCAGGCCTCAAACGGTGAGGATGCCTTATTTTTAGCGATGCAAAACATCCATGATGCCATTGTTTTGGATGTTATGATTCCTGAAATTGATGGATTTCAGGTTCTGCAAACCATTCGCAAAGAGGGCTTGAAAATTCCGGTATTATTTCTAACTGCAAGAGACTCACTTGAAGATCGGGTAATGGGTTTGGACAGTGGTGGTGATGATTACCTAGTAAAACCGTTTCAAGCAGCTGAATTAAAAGCAAGAATTCGGGCCTTATTAAGAAGGAGCGGCAGTTTGACCACTAATCAAACGATCCAATACCGTGGAATTGAATTGTTCGGAAAGGAACGCGATATTCATGTTGACAATGAGCAGCTTAAACTAACAACCAAACAATATGAGCTGTTAGAATATTTAATCCAAAATAAAGGGGCTATTTTAACAAAAGAACAGATTTATGACCGGGTTTGGGGTTTTGATTCTGATACAACTATTGCCATTGTGGAAGTATTTATGCATCATTTGCGTAAAAAGCTTGAACCATTCGGATATCATAGCGATATTAAAACGATACGCGGTGTAGGGTATATGTTAAGTGAAGAGTAGGAGTAAGGCATGTTTCGGAAAACACACATAAAACTAACGTTAATTAATTCAATCGTTTTCATGGTATTGATCAGCATTCTAGCAAGTATTATCTATTTTTATACGGAAAATAAGTTATATAAGGATGTAAACCAATCTTTAATGGAATCAGTCACTCATTTTCAGCAGCCTCCTGGAGATATGGAAAAGCGGGACGATGACAATGCAGGGGCTCCGAAATTCATGAGAAGAGACCCGCGGATTATGACGTTAATTTGGGATGAAAATAATAAATTATTAACTGAACAAGACCGAAATTTTGAGCTTTTCCAAGGGAATGAGAAACGGATTCGACCAAAAAAGTTGAACACTTTGCAGGATGTTCAAGTAGAGGAGTTTTCATTTAGATATATGGCTGTAAAGGTGAACATGCCTGAATACGGGGAATTAACAATTCAATTTATCCGCAACGTCAACTCCGAAAAAGAGTTATTAAATAGACTTTTGTTAATTTTAATAGTCGGCTGTGGAATAGGGATCCTCTGTGCAGTGGCATCAGGTTATTTTTTGGCGGGAAGAGCCCTTGTACCCATCAAAAAATCTTGGCAGAAACAGCAACAGTTTGTTTCTGATGCTTCGCATGAACTAAGGACACCATTAGCGGTGATTCAAGCAAAAACCGACTTGTTGTTCCGTCAGCCATCAGCGACGATTCAAGAAAAGATATTAGATGTATCCGCGATTTCAACCGAATCACGTCGATTGTCCAAGTTAGTTACCAATTTATTAACACTAACGAGATCTGATTCCGACCAAATTGAAGTGAAGAAACAACTGTTCCAGTTAGATGAACTGTTAAAGGAAATTATGCAGCATTATGAAGAATTTGCGATGTATCAAGAAAAGACGATCCGATTGCGGGCACCCAAACCGGTCAAATTTTATGCGGATAAGGAAAGAATCCATCAATTAATTGTCATTCTTCTTGATAATGCGATGAAGTATACAAATGAAGGTGGGGAAATTCTACTAGCCTGCGAACAAACGCATAATTCTATTAGCCTTAAAGTAAAAGATACAGGAATTGGCATTCCGGAAAAAGATATTCCGAAAATCTTTGACCGTTTTTTCCAAAGCGATAAAGCCAGGACATCCGCAGAGGGAACAGGATTAGGGCTATCAATTGCAAAATGGATCATTGAAAAACATCATGGAAAAACAAAAGTTCAAAGCACCGTTGGCAAAGGAACTACAATTGAAATCACTTTCCCGAGAACCCAAAAAACATAAAAAAAACGACTAGATGAGCAGGTATTACTTTAATATAGGCTGTGTTAAA
>NZ_JBALNY010000025.1:0-619 GCF_036962145.1 Bacillus sp. JJ1764
GCTTATCTTGAATAAGATTTAAGCGATGATCTTCAACAATCGGGTGCGTTTCTTGAGTAAAGAAAGCGCCTTTTTCTTTTATTTCAAGGGTTCTCTCGGTTCGATAGTTTGTTATTGTCTTATCATAAATAGTTAATAAATTATCCATTCAGTCACTATGATTTTATAAAAAAGATTAGAAGAATTTTTCCACACTTTCATTTGTAGGAACCCTTGAAAATATAATGTGAGTAGATGTGGTAGCATTTAAAGATGCTATAGAGTCAACAAATTCTTCAATTTCTGATATGGATTTAACACTTAATTTTACAAGAATACAGGAATGGCCCGCTATTCTATAACAAAAATTCACACGTGGGTGATTATAAATAAACTTTTTAAACTTTTCAAATTCACTATTTTTAATATCAATTTGGATAATGCATTGAATATCTAATCCCAAAGCCTCTTCATTTATTTTTATAGTATAACCTTCAATTATTTTGCTATCTTCTAATTTTCTTATTCTATCTGTCACAGAAGGAGGAGATAGATTTACTCTTTTAGATAGTTCTCTAATAGATAAACGACTGTCTTGTTGAAGTTCCTTTAGTATTTTAATATCTGTATTGTCTATTTT
>NZ_JBALNY010000025.1:635-3405 GCF_036962145.1 Bacillus sp. JJ1764
ATGATAAGGAAATTTTATCATATAATTATTATAATATAAACGTATATTGGAAGGGATGAATAAAATGAAAGATATAAGAAGTTGTACACTATTAAGCAATGGAGTGAAAATGCCTTGGCTTGGATTTGGTACATATAAAGTTGAAAATGGAACTACAGTTATTGAATCGGTAAAAGAAGCACTTAATAATGGATACCGCCATATAGATACTGCTTCTTATTATGACAATGAAGAAGGGGTTGGTATTGCAATAAAAGAGAGTGGATTGTCTAGGAAAGAAATATTTTTAGTTAGCAAGGTTTGGAACTCAGACCAAGGTTATGAGAAAACTTTAAAAGCCTTTGAAACTTCTATAAAAAAACTTGGTACAGATTATCTCGATTTATATTTAATTCATTGGCCTCACCCTTTGCATAATGAAACTTGGAGGGCATTAGAAAAGCTTTATAAAGAGGAATATATAAAAGCTATTGGTGTTAGCAATTTTAAGGTTGACCATCTAAAGGGCATAATGGCAACTGCAGAAGTAGTACCAATGGTAAATCAAATTGAATTTCACCCTCAGCTTATTCAAAATGACTTAATAGAATTCTGTAAAAAACATCATATACAATTAGAAGCGTGGTCACCATTAATGAGAGGTAAAGTATTTGAAAATCAACTTTTAGATGAACTCGCAAAAAAATATGAGAAAACAATATCTCAAATTGTGCTAAGGTGGGATCTACAAATGGGAGTAGTTACGATTCCTAAATCAACAAATTCAGCAAGAATAAAAGAGAATGCAGGGATTTTCGATTTTGAAATAACTAAAGACGATATAGATAAAATTACACAATTAGAAAAAGGCTTAAGAATAGGTTCAGATCCTGAAAGAGTTTTTGCACGCCCAGATATATTTAACAGATGATATTTGGTGAAATTTAGGATTTCGAAAGGAGAATATTAATGTTCATTTTACTTGTAAATTACATCAAGTCTCTTGATGAGGTTGATAAAACTTTAAAAACACATATACAATATTTGGGATAAATACTATTAGTCATGTAAATTTATATGCTCAGGAAGGAGAACTCCGAGGGTAGGTGGAGTAATTCTTTGTAATGCAAAGAATAAAGATGAAGTTGAGACAATAATTAAAGAAGATCCGTTTTATATTAATAAAATTGCAGAATACGAAATAATTGAATTTTCACCTACAAAATATGCTGGGGGATTTGAATATTTCACAATTGATTAATTTTCTTAAATGACCAATTTGATATAAAGTATGTAAGGTAGTTTAATCTAATGAGTGCAAGCATTTATTTTATCGCTACTTTCTAAGGTATAACTTAGAAAAAGTCTACGTTATACTTGTTACAGTGAACGGTATCATAAATAAATCTGAAGGCTATCTAATATAAGATATTATATTTGTTCTTCAACAATCGGGCGCTTTTCTTTAATAAGAAGGCGTATTTTTGCATGGACAACACATTTAAGGGATTGAGTTTTATTGAGGTGTAAAAAAGTTTGTGAATAAATGTACTTAAAGTAACGGGTGCTTTACTTTACAAATAGTAAGGCATTTTTCTTATCAAGTAACAGTGCAGGTTTTTGAATAATAGAATAAATCAGTTTCATACATATTTTATGTTTGGGGAAACTAACTTTAAAACTCGAAATATTGGGGTGTGTGGATGAATAAAAACATTTGCATAATGTTAATTATTTCTTGTGTTTTAGTTTCTCCTTTTGGGACGTCTTGCTCTAATACTTGATTTAACCAATTCGAAAACAACTTGAAGTTATCCATAATAACCCCCACTTTCAAATATTTTATTTATTATCTTGATGTTAAATTGCTGGCATTTACAAGTCAATTTGTTTTTTTCTATGACCAAAGTTTTTCTAACTTTTTATTGAAGTAGCGGATAGCGGTAGCTCAAGTACAATTTCACTGCTTCCGCATCGTTTTTTCGTTGATCCACTAACGGAGCAGGTTAGTGCAAGAAGGAAATGGTAAAACGTGCTATTATTTAGTGATAGAACTACTTACTAAGAGTGGAGGCTTCCGATGGATTGGATTGAAGTTAAAGATAGTAAAGATATTGAAAATCTTTTAGACATATTTGGAGGATTCCATGATAGTTGTTTAAAGGAATTGTACATGTGGACTGAGAGTTACATTGATGAGAATTTATCGATGGGAATGTCGCCAGAACTTGATACTAATGTAAGAATCCTTTTCCAAAGGCAGTATCGTGACCCTTCAGCAATTGAGTTGCTTTTTGAAGGCGTAACCCAATTTCACATCGTTCCGAGTCCAATTAATTATGATTCAATTATTTATGGTGCAAAACTGATTTTACATGAAGGTTTATTTTATTGGGCTGATGACTATGATTGGGAACCCGAAGATAATACACTTGACACAAATAGCTGGATTTCTGCCAAGAGTCTAAAGTGGCGTGAGGTTAGTTCTTGGATGAGAAAACAAAATAGATACAAGAGTAATTAAAGAAGGATAAAAAGATAGATTCTTATTCAACAAACGGGGGCGTTTCTAAAATAAGTAGAAACGCTTTTCTTCTTGAAATAACTTGGCAGGTTAGTTTAATAAATATAGTTTACAATTTTGGGTAATCACAATGGAATCGGGGGAATTCAAATGTTAATTAGAGAGATACAGCCCTTGGATGCTGAAAATTTAATATGTCTAATTAAGCAAGTTGAAGCAGAAGCTAAGTTTATGCTAATGGAATCAGGAGAAAGAAAAACTACTACT
>NZ_JBALNY010000237.1:0-12915 GCF_036962145.1 Bacillus sp. JJ1764
TAATTCAAGATAAATAATACAATTTTTTATTTCAAACTGGCCTGGTTCATATATTTAGGCTGATGAATTTTAAACATCATTTCAATTCCCATTTCAAAATACCTCCTGTGATTTATAAAGTTTACCTATATGAATTTTAGTTCTTTTATAAAATACCAAATGCAAATATAGATTGTCAACGTATTTTTTGTTATTATGAATTAAAGTTTACTATTAGAAAACCATCTGAGGTGATAAACATGGATATCGGTTCTAAAATTCGTGCCATTCGAAATAGAAAAAAAATTACGATTGCCCAAATGTGCGAGGAAACAGGTCTATCAAAGGGGTTTATTAGCAATGTGGAGAACAATAATACGTCTCCATCCATCAGTACGTTACAAACAATTGCGGCATTTTTAAAGGTTCCTCTTCCCTATCTTTTGTTAGAAAAGGACGAACACATGACTGTAGTAAGGAAAAATGAACGAGTAGTAACGACTTATAAGGAGTCAAATTTAAAGGTAGAGCATGTCGCTGCCAGGGGCGGATTAAGCATTAGGTTGGTGGAAATTCCTCCTGGATCTTCTACCGGAGGAAGAAATGCCCATGAAGGTGAAGAATGCCACTTGGTTCTAAGTGGGAAGATTCTTGCTGAACAAGGAGAAGATTCCACAATTTTAGAACAGGGGGATACCTTCAGCTGGTGTGCTAGTGTCCCTCACTTTGTTAAAAATATTGGAGATGATGTTGCTAAAGTTTTAATTGCTGTCTATACTGAAGGATCAGAAATCTAAAAAGCCTTAAAGCTAGGATAAGCCTATTATCCTAGCTTTTTATTTTGAACATATGGAATTAATCAAAAACCTTTTCCATTATCATGACATCAACAAATTGACCATCTAATATGCCTTGGTTCTTAAAAACTCCCACCTCTCTATATCCGCTCTTTCTATAAAGACCTTGGCCAAGTTTATTGAATGGAAATGTAAATAAAACGATTTTATAAAAATCATTTTTTAAAGCAATTTGTTCCACTTCCTTGAGTAGTATGGAGCCGGCTCCTTTCCCTCTAAAGTCCCGTCTAATATAGATAGATAAATCTGCAACTCCAGCATATGCGCATCGATGAGAATACGGATTTAAAGAAGCCCATCCAACCACTTCATTGTTTTGTTCAATTACTGTTACCGCATACCGTCCATTATGATTGTTGAACCATTGAGTCATATATTCCATATCTTTCGGATCTACCTCCAATGTCGCAATCCTGTCTTCGATTCCTTGATTATAGATGTTTACGATCGATTTCAGGTCAGACATTGATGCTAGCCTCGTTCGAAATTCAAGTTTCATATTAATCCCCCAGTCCAATATGTAATCTATAAACATTATAAAAAAAGTTTTCTAATTTGGGAAGAAAAAGGTTGCAAGTTGCAAATAAAATGTATATAAATAAATCAGAGGTGAAAATGATGGAAAATCTTCGAGAATTGTTCCAAGTTATGACGAGACGATTTGGCCTTTTAAATAGAAACTGCTGTCAGGTCGGTGGAACGGACATATCGCTCGTTCAAAGTCATATCCTGTATGAACTGCTTCGCCGTGACAAACCTTCGATGCAACAGGTCTCGGATACTTTAGGGATGGATATAACGACGTTTAGCAGGCAGATACAAACATTAGTAAAAATGGAGTTGGTTTTAAAAACCCCGCTTCCTGAGGATCGACGAATCTATCAACTATCTTTAACTGCACAAGGTAAATATGTTGCGGCAAAGATTGATGCAGAAATGAACCAGTATCTTGATGAAGTATTTTCAAATATGAGTGAGTTCGAGCGGGATATGGTGATAAAATCAGTTAAGCTTCTAAATGAGGCCATGTCAAAGTCTACTGTTTGTTGTAAACCATTATTATGAGCAAGAATTCTTGCTCTTTTCGTTCAACACAATACTTGCAAATTGCAAATAAAAAGGAGATGGTTTAAATGCTTTTTAATGAAGTAGAATTAAAAACTTATTATGAAAGGAAGAAGGAAGAAATTGAAAAAGACATGAGTGCTATTAAATTTACAAAAAGTGTTCAAGCGGCAAAATTATACAGAAATTTGTTAATTCTGTTTNNGAGAGAAGTATGCTGTGAGATTTAAATTAAAAAATTAGGGGGTTACTTATGTGGACCGAGGTGTTTCATAGTTTTTTATCAATCGCAATGGAGCTAACCATATTGTTCATTGGAATTTCTTTTCTAATCAGCCTCTTACAAGGTGTTATACCATATAAGAAGATGGAACTAATAATGGAAAAAAGTCATCCAATGGTAAGTGCTCTCTTCGCTCTGGGATTTGCTTTTATTACGCCGTTTTGTTCCTGTTCCACTATCCCAGTCGTTGTTAATCTTTTAAACAAAAATGTTCGATTTGGGATTGTTATGATTTTTTTATTTGCATCTCCTGTTTTGGATCCAACCATCATTACATTAATGACAGCTGTACTAGGTGTTAAAGTGGCGGCCACTTATACGGTTATTACTTCGATTCTCTCTGTCATCATTGGTTTCACTTTAGAAAAGTTTGGTTTTGAATCACAAATAAAAAATGTTGTCGTTACAGGTTTTCATGAAAAGAATAAAAAATTGGACCTCAAAGCAGCTTTAATGGAAACTGTGCAGCTAATGAAGACTGTTTATCCATATTTATTAGTTGGTGCCTTTATTGGTGCTATTATTCATGAAGCGGTTCCGACAAGTTGGATTTCAACATTTATGGGAGGTGATAAGTGGTGGCTGATTCCAATCGCAGCAATTATTGGGATTCCACTATACATTAGACTTTCGACTATGATTCCCATTTCCCAGATCATGATTGCAAAAGGGATGGCAATGGGTCCTGTTATGGCACTAATGATTAGTTCAGCAGGTGCAAGTTTGCCGGAATTAACACTCTTGAATAGCATCTTTAAAAAGAAACTTGTTTTTGCATTCGTTGCTTCGGTATTTACCATGTCTACACTATCGGGATTTCTATTTTACATGATTTAAAAGGGAGAGATTTATTATGAGTATTTTAAAAAGCCTATTTGAAAAAAAAGGAAGCACATGCTGCGAGGTTAAAATTGAGGAAGTAAAGGATCAACCACAAGCAAATCCAAAAAATAGCTGCTGTAAATAAGGAACAGGGGTCTGACGGTGTCAGACCCTTGTTTCTATAACGGCTTCGTCTTAGCAACAGTCACTTTCATTTCCTAATAAAACAAGTCCATTTTTCTCTTGATTAAAGTCTAAGACCAGATTTTCAGTGTATGGCTCAATGTTAGAATCGATGGCTACCAAAACTTCATTTATGGTGACTACTTTATCATTTTCATCTGGCTCATCCAGAGCCAGTCCAACTTGTGGCTTTCCTCAGCTAAAACCTGCAAAATAAACTCGAATATTTTTGACATCGTGAAGTTGAAGCAACTGTTTCAATACATCACGTGCCTGATCTGTGATATTCATTTTTTCATCTCCTCAAAGAGTAACTTAATAGCTTTAATGCACTGTTGCTAAATAATATCGTTTTAATGATTCATAACCTTTATTCTCTTCACTCATAAGAGGGACTATGGCACATTTTTTTGCCAATTCATGATGAACCTTTAAAATCCAATTGTTTTCAGACAGTGCTCTCCCCTTCAATACAGGATCTTTAGTATCAGTAAAAGTAAGACTTTGGTTAATGACCCACCATCTTGGAACAATGTCTGCCCGTTTTAAATCGTCTTGTAATCGACTAGCTTCCAAAACTGGGGTTGCTTCTGCTAGCGTTACAATCACAACGCCTGTTTCTTTTGAATTTCTTAATCGTGGAAGTAACATTTTTACACTTTCAGGTATCTCACCTGTTGAACGTGCTAATTCTTTATGGTATGACTGTGCTGCATCTAATAAGAGCAAAGTGTGTCCTGTTGGTGCAGTATCAATCACAACAAATTCATTATTTGATCCTGCAACTACTTCTGCAAATGCGCGAAATACGGCTATTTCTTCTGTACAAGGTGAGTTTAAATCTTCTTGAATATACTCAATTGCTTCTTCATCGAGTTCATTACTTACTCTTGAAAGTACCTCTGCCTTGTAAGCCTCAACTTCTTCCTTAGGATTAATACGGCTGATGGTTAATTTGTCATTCCATTGACTGTCTTTAAAAATAAACTCTAAATGGGCTGCAGGGTCTGTTGTTGTTAAGTGAACCTTATGCCCCTTTTCAGCTAAGCCGACTGCTATGGCAGAGGCTATTGAAGTTTTACCGACTCCTCCCTTACCCATCGTAAAAATGACTTTGATGTGGTTGGCTGAAAAGTCCTCAATCACTTTCTTTAACCCTGGAAGAGGGATGGTCTCACTTTCAAAATCTGGTTGTATGTCTGGCATTGTAGATTGTTTAAATAAATAACGCAGGTTTTTTACACCTGTCAAGGAATAGGAAACAAACGGCAATGAATAGGTAACAACTCGTTTTAAGTCAGTAGGTATTTGCTTTAGTGCATTCCGTTGCCGTTGATAAAATGAAGAGGAAATTTTATCTTCAGGCAGAAAGGACTGCATGAATCCATTAATAATCAAAATTTGGTTCTTAATACCGATTTCCTTCAATTCTTTTGATGCACGATCTGCTTCGAATAAAGAAGTTTCTTCCGGCCTTGCTACTAAAATTAATGTAGTCTTAGTTGAATCAGAAAGAGCATTCATTGTTGCAGAGTAAACCTTTTTCTTTTCAGATAAACCTGAAAGAGGTCCAAGACAAGAAGCACCATGAGTGCTTCCCTTTAAAAATCCACTCCAAGCTGTCGGTAACTGAAGCAAGCGAAGAGTGTGGCCAGTAGGAGCAGTATCAAAAATGATATGATCATATGCATCAACGACTGATGAATCTGATAGTAAATTTGTAAATTCATCAAATGCAGCGATTTCAACCGTACATGCTCCAGACATTTGTTCTTCCATTGTCGCAACCACTGAATCTGGAAGCTTTCCCCGGTACGGCCCAATTATCCTGTTTCGATAAGTTCTTGCTGCTTCTTCTGGATCAAGGTTACAAGCAAATAGGTTTGGTACATGGGGAATTGCCATTGGAGTATTCGTTAGCCCAATTTCTAATACATCCTGTAAGTTTGACGCAGGATCCGTGCTAACAAGTAATACCTTTTTGCCCTCGTCTGCAAGGGATACAGCTGTAGCACAAGCAGTGGATGTTTTTCCAACTCCGCCCTTACCGGTAAAAAATAAAAACTTTGTTCTACTTACATATTTCGTATCAAAAGATTGAAACATGTTTTCACACTTCTTTCTTATTTCAATGGATTTAGATCAATGGTTAAACCTGACTTAGATTTTACAATGAGTTCCTCAGCATTAACCCCAAACCAATTAGCCAGTTCTTCATTAGCTGGATAAGAACCAATTTTGACAATCGTTCCTTCCACTAAGATGATCGGTAGGGAATCTGGACCTTTCTCATGAAGGACTTTGTTTACATCAGGATTCTCAACAAATTTGTCAGGTTCAGTTCCAAGGTTATATCGTTTAATATCAAACCCTTTTTTCTCTAATAAAAAGATGGCAGTTGCAACCCTTGCTAATTCAGGATCAACACTTGGCCCGCACACACCTGTTGGACAACATAATGCAGGATCAAAGATTTCAACTTTACCCATTAGACATCCTCCTAAAATATAAGTAATTACTTAAATAAACACTAAATTGAAAGCCAAGAGAATTTTATGCCCTTGGCTATTCACTTCCTTCTTACTCTCCCGTTTCAGCAAATCGCTTAATTCGATCTCTAATTTCATCACGAACCCGTTGAAAAAATGCCCATTTTTCTTCATCATTTCCTTGAGCTTTAGCCGGATCATCAAATCCCCAATGTACTCTTTTTACACTTGGTGGTGTAACGGGACATTTATCAGCTGCGTCCCCACATAAGGTCACAACTAAATCGGAGCTGTTTAGATAGACAGGATCAATAAGATCAGATGTTTGATAAGAAATATCAATTCCAGCTTCTTTCATCGCTTTTACTGCATTTGGGTTCAAGCCGTGAGTTTCAATGCCTGCACTTCTTATCTCCCAGCTATCACTTAAGTATTTTTTTGCCCATCCTTCAGCCATTTGACTTCTGCAGGAATTACCCGTGCATAAGAAGTAAATTTTCTTTTTGTTTTCCATGTTGAGCTCCGCCTCTTTTTTAGGATTTCGATTCTGAAAAATATTTTTTCTTAAACCATAAGGCCACATTAACCAGGGCTATCATAACAGGTACCTCTACAAGTGGGCCAATAACAGCAGCAAATGCTGCACCGGAATGGATCCCAAATACTCCCACGGCTACAGCAATCGCTAACTCAAAGTTGTTACTTCCTGCTGTAAAGGCAAGAGTGGTGGTAACTGGATAACTCGCACCGATCTTTCTTCCAAGAAAGAATGAAACAAAGAACATGATGATAAAGTAAATAAATAATGGGATCGCAACGCGAACAACATCTAATGGCAAGCTAACAATGACGTCACCTTTTAAAGAAAACATGATGATAATGGTAAATAATAAAGCAATTAACGTGATCGGGCTAATCTTAGGGATAAACACTTTTTCATACCATTGTCTCCCCTTTGCCTTTACCAACGTGAAGCGGGTAATCATTCCAGCAAAAAATGGGATTCCAAGATAGATAAATACGGATTTGGCTACTTCCAACATCGTAATGTTTACAACTGCCCCCTGAATTCCTAACCATCCAGGAATGATGGTCACAAACACATAGGCATAAACAGAGAAAAACAACATTTGGAAGATAGAATTGAATGCCACTAAGCCAGCAGCGTATTCCACATCTCCCTTAGCCAAATCATTCCACACAATGACCATCGCAATACAACGGGCTAAGCCAATCATAATCAGTCCAACCATATACTCTGGTTTATCCGGTAGAAAGATGATAGCTAGTAAAAACATAAGAACAGGTCCAATGATCCAGTTTTGCACAAGAGACAATACCAGGACTTTTACATCTTTAAAAACTCGCCCAATTTCCTCATATCGCACTTTCGCTAATGGAGGATACATCATTAAAATTAAGCCGATTGCAAGCGGAATTGATGTAGTTCCTACCTGCAAGCTGTTCATTTGATCCACAAATCCTGGAGCTACAAACCCCAGCCCAATACCTATTGCCATTGCAAGAAAAATCCAAATGGTTAAGTATCGATCTAAGAACGAGAGACGTTTCTTTTCTGAATTACTCATATTTCTCACTTCCTATTTACATTTAATCTAGCAGCCACATCGCAGTGTTGGATTGCTGTCTTCAATCAGTTTAATTTTATCGTTTTGATTTGGAACGTTTTCCAAAATATCTAGAAGAAGTCCATATAGCTCGTTTTGTAGGTTCAGGGAATAATAAATCCACTGGCCTCTTCTCTCTTCCTTCACCAGCCCAGCATCTTTCAATTTTCGTAAATGTTGGCTGATGGATGGCTGGCTTGTATCAAATACTTCTTGGAATTCGCAAACACAGCACTCTCGCTGTTTTAAAATAGCCATCATTGTTAATCTTGTTTTATCACCTAATAATTTTAGGACATTTGCCGCTTTTTCTAATTCAACTATTGAATGCAACAATATATTTCCTCCATTATGTATAAATATATAACTATTTGCTTATATATTATCCCAGTAAAAACATTAATTCAAGTCCTTTTATGGAAAGTAAACATTACGTTTTTGTTTGTTTGGAGTTTGTGAACAATTACGTAACTATGATACATATCACAGAAATATATACCTAAACGGGTATATTATTGAAGCAATGACATCATGGGAGGTTCTAACATGGGACGATATGAACAGCAAAGAAGTTTTTTAAAGTCTAACTTTCTTGAATTTAAACAGATTAAAACAGATAAAATAAAAGGATTGCCAAAACCACCGACAGTTAAGCCTTATCCCTCCTCTCTCAGTATTATTGATCTGCCGGAAGTGAACGAGGAGGTCCTAAAAACGGAAAATATTTATCATTGTATGAAGGAAAGAAGGAGTACCCGATTTTATTCTGAGGACAGCTTAAGTCTTGAGGAGTTATCTTATTTATTATGGGCTACTCAAGGGATTTCTGGCACCAATAAGGCTGGTTATACCCTTCGGACTGTACCGTGCAGTGGCGCCACACATACGTTTGAAACCTATTTATTCATTATGAGGGTGGAAGGAATTCAACAAGGAATCTATAGATATCTTCCGGTAGAGCATAAACTCTTATTTATGTTTGAATTGGATGAAATAGATCACAAAATTGATGCAATTACTCTAGATCAGCCTTTTGTGCCAAATTTTACGAAGAAGGCCGCAGTGGTATTTGCATGGAGCACCATTCCCTATCGTTCAGAATGGAAGTATGACATTTCTGCCCATAAAAAAATTCTTATTGATATTGGACATGTTTCACAAAATCTTTACTTAGCAAGTGAATCCATTGATGCTGGAGCTTGTGCGATTGGTATCTATGATCAAAAGCTGATTGATGATGTATTAAGGTTAGATGGAGATGATGAATTTGTCCTTTTCCTTGGTGCTGTTGGGAAAAAAAGAAAATAATATCATGCAAGATTAAAAGTTAAATATCTTGTAACATTTACCCCGTAGAGTATATAAGAACCGTTGTAAAATAAAATTGTAGGTAAAAATAACATGCGGAGGTAATGTAAATGAAGAAGAAATTAGTCACTAGTGCTTTTACTTTGCTCTTACTTCTTGGTTTGGGAACTGGAGTCATGGCCGCAACAAACAAGCTTCAGTGCAATGTGGGAGATTTTAAAAATATGCTCCCTATGATGCAAGAAAAGAATCCTAACTTAAGTGAAAAACAGTTGAAAGAAGTCCATAAAGACTGTGTAGCTAAAATGAAAAAAGAAACTGGTATGGATTGTATGAATAATAATTAACAGCCAAGGAGATTCTGTATGGAATTCAATTGGACAGGAAAAACTTGACGGCCTCAAACATTGGAAGCTGATACCTCACACGCATTAAAAAAATATCAAAAGTGGAATTTTTCAAGAGAGTGAAAAAGCAGTTCAAATTTGAAATGCTCTAGAATTAATATCTAGAGCATTTTTTATTAAATTATCAAATTTTCATTTATTATTTTAGGGAGTAGAATCGGGAAGACAGGTTGAGGTTCATTGAAACCTTATTGCCGTACAGTTAAGATTATATTCATTCTTTTAGTATTTTTGCATCCAGATAATTGATATTCGATTTTATTATCTTCTTTATTTTTTTTAATTGCTTCGCACGTAGTAACATCGACTTTTTGCTCTCCAAACTCATCTCTTGTTGTATCAAGGGTAGATTTGATGTTTTTACCGTTATATTTCAAATCATGTAAAATAGGGTCTCCTTCATTTGTGTAAGACACTACTCTGACTTCTCCGTTTTTACCATTAGTAACATCTTCTAAAAACTCCTTGAACTTTGAATAATTCGTAATCTTTCCATGTGTTTCTACCACATCTGTACTGGAAGGTTTGTAATTTCCGCAGCCTGCTATAAGGAATGATAAGACAATAACCATCGTTATAATATATATCCTTATTAGTAGCCCCCCTTGATATTTATTAAATTATATCACTTCGAAAGAAATAAATCCCCTAAATATGGATTATATTATATTATTTTACAAATTGGCTAAAAAATGGATATTAAATTACGACAAAAAAAGTTATATGAATCTATCAAATGGAAAAAATTGGTTAATATGAAAAAACTTTCAACCCTTTTTTTTACCTTAGCATTGCTTTTATTTTGGAATTCTTTTGGGTACGATGCAAAAGCCGACATTCATTCCTGCACCAGACAATGGTATGGAGTTAAGTTTGATAGTTCGGTGCCCAATACTACTTTTACCTGGTCTGGAACAACATATCGCTATCTTGATACATTCGAAAATGCTAGAGCCGAATGGAACGGATATTCCGGCGTATTCCTAGGTAAAACAGCTCATTCATGGGCAGATGTGTATTATGTTGGGACCACAAGCGAACCCGGTCTATTAGGAAGAGTATATCCAGTTGATGGATACTTGGATAATGTTTCTATGGATAGTAATTGGTTATTTGTACGGGTTAAAATTTTTCATAATACTATGTCTAACTATAATATGACTCCAACAGAAAGATTCTCTAATGCCACACATGAAGTTGGACATACCGTTAAAATGAAGCACCCTGCTTCTTATACTGGTAAAACTGTTATGCGCCAAGGGATACAAGCAATAGGAGCTCAAACTTACGATTATAACGAATTAGCGAGAAATGGTAAAAGGGAGGTTGTCGTTATGTTTTCTATTAAAAAGTTCTCTATTTCGATTCCACTAGCAGTATTGGTGTTTTTTGGATGTTATACCTTTGCTAAATCATATAACTCAGAAACGTATAATGAAGAAAAAGCAACAAAACCTGCGATTCAGGAATCTTCAAAGGGAAATATCAAAACTATCACATTAGAAGCAAACTATGTAGAATTAAATTCTGAAGAAGAATTAGCAGATAATGCTGATTTAATCATTGTTGGTACGCCTATTGATAATTTCTTAGACAGAGTACATAGGGTTACATACTCAGGTGATAATACCGTGGAGGATTACTATACAGAAACCAGGGTTAATGTCGAAAAGATTATAAAGGCACCTTCGGAAGTAACCATTGACAAAAATTCAGTTTTTAAAGTGGTAGAACCTGCGGTTGGCATCATTGAAAACAGAGTAAAAGGAAAAACAAAGGTTAGAACTGGACCTTACACTGAGATGAAAAAGAATATGACCTACCTATTGTTTTTAAAGAAAAATATAAATGGTGATTATAGTATTATGTTTAATACACTTGGAAGATATAATATCGACAACAAAGATGCCGAAGATGAGGCTGTTGAAAACTATAGTGAAGAGTATGATAGTTGGAAAGTGAAAAAAATAAAATACGAGAAATATTTCGAGAAAAAGTTGATTTATAGAACAAGGGCAGTTAGCCTTTGTGATGGGAATTAATGCAAAAACTACCAATAAAGGAACAAACACTAAAAATAAAAAGTGCTCTAGATTCAAAATCTAGAGCATTTGTTATTTTATTATATTTAAACGAATTTCGAAAAAACGATGTAGTATATATAGGATTGATTCAGAGATGGAATAGATACACCAACTATTCCTTGGATTTGGCTATACCAGGCTGAATCCTATATTAATTTGAAGTTCACTATAATTTCAAATAAAACTTCCAACATTTTTGTAGGTTGTTAACTTAATATAGTGAAGCGCCCAGGTATAGCAAAGAGACAGACCTGATTTTCTTCTATAAGTTAAGCTGCCCATTACTTCAATATGAAAAGAGCCTTGCCCCTTGATAAAGCAAAGCTCCCTTTAAGTGCATTTCTTCACAGACTATTTGATAACAGTGAAAGTTAATTTTTCCGATTATGAACTAAATAGAAACTATTTGTATATCGGTTATATTCCTCTGTTATCCCTTAGTTCAACTATTGTACCTTCAGGTGCAATTAATTTACACAAATAGCCATTTTCCACTTGATAAATTTCTTCTCCATTTTTCAGTATAAAATCATAACCCAATTGTTTAATAGTTTGGACTTCTTTAACTAAGTCATCTACCCATATACAAAAATGATTGATCCCCTGTGTTTTTGGATTTACATAATTAAGATTCTCACCTATTTTACCAGTTTGAAGCTCCATATAGAATGCACCTAATTTTAACCAAGAGTTATAGGAACGATTATGGAAATTAGGAAATTCTTCGATTAATTCAAAACCAAGAATATCCCTATAAAATTTTAAGGATTCTTCGTAATTATTCGTTTGTATACAAATATGGTGAACAAATTTTGTTGTCATTTTTCTCTCCTTTAGTTTTCTACTTCTATTTAAGGATAACACCATATTTCTAGTTTTTCTTCTGAAATATTCTGCTCTTTAGCTCAATAAGAAAAGGAGAGGCCACCTTACGGTAAATTGTACTCCTCTCCCCTTTACAGAACCGTGCTTGCGCTATTATCGCACACGGGTCCTCCAATCATCATTTTCCCCTTTTGTTTAAGTTTAAATATTCGCAATATTTCCTTCATCTTAACAAGTTCTCTCTTAAATGTCTTCGGACGTTACCTAAAGACGCCTTCTTATTCAAGAAAAGCGTAGATCGTGAAAGATCAGTAGTACATGTCTTGTAAAACTAACAAATTATTCCTTCTTTTTTATTTGACCTTCCGCTTTCCTTTGTTTTCACCAACTCTAAATTTTACTATTTGACTTATTAATTCATAAGGGATGGGTTTTCCAATAGGGAATTGAACTGCACCTTTTGAGGTCTTATATCCCGATAATTCATGTTTAAAAGTATTAATGCCACTTGGAGTTGGATAAAACCCTATGTGGTTATTGAATGCAGCAAAATGAACGAGATTTCCATCCAATACAAAAGTAGGCATTCGATAGCTTATTTTTTCCTCAGCATTTGGTGCTGATTCTTTTATAACCTTTCTCAATGTTTTTAGTATTTCTTGAATCTCTTGAGGAAATTGTAAAATATATTCATCAATTGATTTAGGAATAATGGTTTGTTCCATAATATTTCTCCTTTTCTAAATCTAAATTTTAAAATAAATCTATAAATATTTGTTCTCCTTGATTATTATCCTCTTTGAACACTGCAATCGCATCAAAAAGTCGTAAATTTATCATCGGCAAGCAGTCTTTCTCCATACCCATTCATCAAAATGGAGTATTGTTGCAATTTTTGAATAAGCTGCAATTTCGTAAGTCCGCAAACCTCTACAGTTAATAAAATATATTTATGTTTTGTATAACATTCTATAAGGTCAGTATC
>NZ_JBALNY010000238.1:0-150 GCF_036962145.1 Bacillus sp. JJ1764
CTGTTATATATTTCGGATGTGCTAATCACTGATTATTCTTCGGTGATGTTTAGCTACTTATTAACAAAAAAACCATGTTTCTTATATTTACCTGATTTATTAAATTACATTGAAAATGATAGAAAACTTTATTTTGATATTTGTGAGTTA
>NZ_JBALNY010000238.1:217-3579 GCF_036962145.1 Bacillus sp. JJ1764
ATGAGGATGGTAAAGCAAGTTTAAGACTTCTTGAAAAAATAGAAAAAGAAATTAGCTAAATGAAATGAGGAAAAATATGAAAAAATACGATGTTGGATACACTACTGGTGTGTTTGATTTATTTCATGTAGGCCATTTAAATATCTTAAAAAAGTCTAAAGAACTTTGTAATTTTCTAATAGTTGGAGTAAGTACGGATGAATTAGTACAAAGCTATAAACAGAAAATTCCTGTTATCCCTTTAGAGGATAGAATGAAAATAGTTGAGTCAATTAAATATGTCGATATGGTTGTTGTCCAGGATACAATGGATAAAATAGTTGCTTGGAATAATTTGAAATTTAATGTTATGTTTCATGGGGATGACTGGAAAGGAAAGCCGTTATGGAATGAATATGAAGAAAAATTTAAAATGGTGGGTGTTGATTTAGTTTATTTTCCATATACAAAAAAAACATCTTCCACAAAGTTAAAACAGATACTAATCTAATTAATAATTTTGGAGAACATTATGAGAAAAAATATGTTATTTGTTATTGACTCTTTACATTGTGCAGGTGCAGAAAAAAGCTTGGTCACATTATTATCACTGATAGACTACTCGAAGTATTCTGTTGACTTGATGCTATTTGGACATGGTGGGGTTCTTGAAGATCTGGTACCTAAAGAAGTAAATATTCTAAAACCTCTTAAATATACTGATTTTACAAAGTTGAATTTGATGAATTCAATGAAATATTCTATTAAGCAATACGACTATAAGATGCTGTATGCCCGGTTAAAATACTCTCTAACTATTCGTAAAGAGGAATATAGTAACCCTCAAAAAGCGAGAATTTTTTGGCAATGTGTCTCAAGAGTGATTGAGGATAACCCTAAAGAATATGACATTGCTATAAGTTATGCTCAGGGTGTTCCAACATTCTATGTAGCAGAAAAAGTGAAAGCCAAAAAGAAATTTGCTTGGGTCAATGTAAGTTATCGTTTAAATGAAACTGAAAAGTGTTTTCAGCAACAATATTATAATCCATATAATAAAATTGTTGCTGTATCTCACTCTACAAAAGAGATCTTTCTAGAGACTTTTCCTGAGTACTCTAAAAAGATTGAGGTTATTTATGATATAAATAATCAAGAATTTATCACAAAAATGGCTGATATAGGAGAAAGCTATTCAGATAGTTTTGAAGGTGTTAGGATTCTAACAATTGGGAGGTTAGCCCAACAAAAGGGGTACGATATAGCTTTAGAGGCATGTAAAAAATTGAAGGAAGCTCGAATTAAATTTAAATGGTATGCATTGGGTAAAGGTCCTTTAAAGAATGAAATAGAAGAATACATTAAAAATAATGGTCTAACCGGAGAGTTTATATTACTTGGTGTAAAATCCAACCCTTATTCATATATAAAAAATGCAGATATATATGTACAAACATCAAGATTTGAGGGCTTTGGATTAGCAATTGCGGAGGCACGAATGCTCAATATTCCAGTAGTGACAACAAAATTTGACGCCGTTTATAGCCAAATGGTTGATGAAAAAAATGGTCTAGTTGTTGAAATGAATGCTGATGCTGTTTTTAATGGAATATTAAGATTAATAAAAAACCCTGACTTAAAGGGCAATATTGTGAAATATCTTCAAGGAGAAAAGAAAGGGAATGTTGAAGAAATAGAAAAATTTTACAAATTAATTGGGTAGATGGAGTAAATATGAAGAAAAAAATTATTTTTATGATTATTAATATGAACGTTGGTGGAACTGAAAAAGCATTATTGAATATGATAAATGAATTTCCAAAAGAGAAATATGATATTACTATTTTGATGTTAGAGAAATTTGGTGGATTCTTAAAGTTTGTTCCAGAGAATGTCGAAATTAAGTATATCAATGACTATAAGAGGTATAAGGATCTTTTAAAACAGCCGCTTCAAATAATGGCAATAAAAAGTTTTAAAGCATTAAATTTTGTAAAGGGTGTAAAATTATTGGTTCTCTCGTTAGTAACAAAATTACTAAAGGATAGAAGTCTCCTTTACAGTTATGTTTTAAAAGATTATAGAACAGAGGAAACAGAATATGATGTTGCCGTGGCTTATGCAGGTCCAATGGATTTCATAAGCTACTTTGTTATTAATAAGATAAAAGCTAAGAAAAAAATTCAATGGATACATTTTGATGTAACACAAATAGGGCTTAATAGTAAATTTGTTTCGAGAGTATATAAAGACTTTGATAAAATTTTTGTTGTATCTGAGGAAGGTAAGAATAAACTGTTAACTATGCTACCGAAGCTTAAGGCAAAAGTAGAAACATTTTTAAATATGGTTTCTTCTCGTTCTATTATTGAAATGGCTAAAGAGGAGGATGGTTTTAAAGATGATTTTCAGGGAATAAGAATTCTAACGGTTGGAAGACTTACAAAAGAAAAAGGTCAAGATTTAGTTATTCCCGTTTTGGCTAAGCTTAAAAATGAGGGCTATAATGTCAGGTGGTATTGTATAGGCGATGGCGGAGCTCGCAGAGAATATGAAAAATTGGTTGAAGAACATAATGTGGTAAATGACTTTATATTCTTAGGATCAAATCCTAACCCATATCCATTTATGGAACAATGTGATCTTTATGTGCAACCTTCTCGCCATGAAGGTTACTGTATAACTCTAGCAGAAGCAAAATGTTTTAATAAACCAATTATTAGTACTAATTTTACAGGAATTAGTGAACATATTATTCATAATAATACGGGCATCATAGTCAATTTTGACGAGCAAGAAATGTTCTCTGCTATAAAAAATTTATTAGACGATAATAGGTTATTGAAAAGACTGGAGGATAATTTGCGGAATAGTGTTATAAAAAGTTCAGCAGCAAGGGAAATGAATAAAATATATACCATTGTAAATGGATAATGTCTCAAGTTTTGATTAAAAAAGAAACTTGAGATATTTCTTTTTTAATGAAAATCTTGAGGAAATTGAGGGATATTGGATTGAAAAAGGTACTTTTTATGCTAAGTAGCATGAACATTGGTGGTGTTGAAAAATCTTTATTGTCCCTATTATCTGAATTACCTAAAGAAAACTATGAAATTACAGTTCTTTTATTAGAAAAAAAAGGTGGATTTTTAGAATACGTTCCTAGCTGGATAAAGGTAAAAGAAGCGAACTGGTTTAAAACAGTTAAGCCAATTATAATGCAGCCACCTCAACAAACAATAAAGGAATTTTTGAGGAAGAAACACTTTAGTAAAATTCCTATTTTTATTAGTGCATATTTTATATCTAAGTATTTCAATAATCGATATTTATACTATAAAAATGCCTGCATTGATGTCCCAGTAAATGACGATGCCTATGAT
>NZ_JBALNY010000239.1:0-167 GCF_036962145.1 Bacillus sp. JJ1764
GGACAAAAGTGAGTGGTTTCAAAATGGCTTTAACGGGCATTATTAAGGAGATTCAAAAACTCAATATTGCAGACCAACTTCGTCTAAAAGAGTTTTTCACCAAAACTCTTGCGGCAGCTTCTATTAGTGAACCTATTTTTAAAGAGGTATCCGAGCAGAAACATAAA
>NZ_JBALNY010000239.1:305-2298 GCF_036962145.1 Bacillus sp. JJ1764
CACCTTCCACATAAATGGCTTGAATTCATTCAGTGTATGATTGAAGGATACTCTTTACGGAAGGCATCTGAGTTGATTGAAGTCCACTACGTTACTCTTTTTTATTGGAGGCACAAAATTTTATCCGCTTTAAAGCAAATGGATTTTGAAAAATTTTCAGGTATCGTTGAAATGGACGAGACCTATTTCCTATACTCTGAAAAAGGTAAACGGAGTATAAATGGTCGTAAAGCTCGTAAGCGTGGCGGTTCTTCTCAATTCCGTGGTATCAGTAAGGAACAAGTTTGCGTGTTGATTGCAAGAGACCGTCAAAAACTGACTTATTCCAAAGTTATTGGACAGGGACGTATTGTAAAATCTCGTTTAGAGAAAGCAATTGGCTCCAAGCTATCCAAATCGAATACCTTATGTACCGACGCTTGGAGGGCTTTCAAAACCTATGCAAAAGATAAAGGATTAGAACATTTTCCGTTCAAATCGGATGGGAAGGAACGAGTAAAGGGGCTTTACCACATCCAAAATGCCAATAACTATCATAGCCGTCTGAAAGGTTGGATGGACCGTTTTAATGGCGTGGCAACAAAATACCTCGACCATTATTTGAGTTGGTTTCAATTCCTGGATATAATCAGATTCCGCAATGATTCTACAACTGTAAGCAAAATGGTTATTGATAGTTGCTTGTTATCCACCAATGCTACTTATGATAAATTAAGGTTATCAACATTTAGGTTGTAGTGATGCCTATTTCATTTTACTCACGGATGATTTTAGTTTAACAAGAAGTTCCCAATAGTAAGGAGGATAAGTATGTATGCAATAAGACATATTGATATACCAAAAACGAGTCTAGATTTATTTGTAACCGCTGAATTTGAAAAGAAAGTATCTCTTTGGTCTTTAGGAAAGATGAAGAAAATTGGAGATATAGATACGACTTTAGATTTTGGCGGTAGTAGGTTAGTTTTAATTCCCACTGATAAGGAGCCAATAATCGTTACAGGGGCATATACAAGATATGGTGTTAGTGCCTATAAACTAGATGGTAAAAAATTATGGGAACGGAAAGACCTTAAAAAGCCGCAGTATATTAAATCTCTAAAAAGTGGTGGAGAAGTATGTATTGGAATAGGGTTCGACGAAAAACCTTTTCATTTTCTTAATGTACATACAGGCGATACGATTAATTTATATAAGGGCGTTAGGAAAATATTTACCAATCAAGATGATTCATTGTGGATTACTGTTAGTGATAGAGATATTAAACTTATAGATACCGATAAAGAGGTTGAGCGTTGGAGCAAAAATACAGACATTCTTAGTGCTAGTTTTTCTGATGAGAAGATTTTAATTAACATCAGTCACACATTAATTTGCTATGACAATATTGGAAATGAGAATTGGCGTTATGATTGTCCTGAAGAACACATTATTCATAATGTGAGTTGGAATACAAAGAGAAAATATTGGATGTTCATTCTTTGGAATTACATAAATGGTGGACCTAAATATTTATGTAAGGTTGACGAAAATGGGTTCCTAATCTCTAAGGAAGAGTTAGGAGAAATATGGGAATATGCTTTTTCAGGTGATGGACAATTACTAATTACTTCAGATGGGGAAGTTATTGATACACATAATCTACGGGTTGTGTGGAAGTTCAGCAAAAAAGTAATAAGCTAATTGGGTTTTACTTTAAGAATATTAAAAAACTAAGGACCGAAGTAGAGGTCCTTAGTTTATATTATATTATCAACATAGTCGTTTAACAGAGCCAATTATTAAAGAATCGTTCAGTTTTTTATATTACTTACAAAAAGGAAATATTATTGTGCAATTATATATATCCCAGTACTTTAATAATCCTTTAATAGGAGCGTAGCACGACTCAAAATCATGTTCCTCCTGGAGTGTCGGTTCGACCAATGGTATCTGGGTCAATTACATATAATTAAATATATTTCAAAGTCAAAAACGTTTTTACTGTTAGTGT
>NZ_JBALNY010000240.1:0-7185 GCF_036962145.1 Bacillus sp. JJ1764
GTAAAGCTGTTCAAGCAAAAAAACTTTAATATTATTCCTAGCTTTCCTTTCAAAGTTTGAATCCCTCGTGTTAGACCTGAAGCTTATATTAATTTTACCTTTTTTAGTAATAAGGGACTCAATGTTATCAGCAAGATCTAATGTAAATCTATATTTATCACCAAACGAATCTATATAAGGATGAATATATGTATTGACAAAAAATTTTTTCTGCCCTTTCAAGGAAGAATTACATACTGCACAACTTGGAACCAAGTTGTATAAGGATATCGCTAAAAAAGGATAAGTTGCTTTATCAAAAAAATGATCAAGTTGAGCTCTGGTTTTTTGCCTTTTTGTATATAGAGTTGTAATATATTGACGATTACAGTAAGGACAAACCTGAATATTAATTTTATTCAAAAGTTCATAAGCACACCAACCCTCGGTATTATCAGCACGGGTAAACATATTGTAGTTAAATATAGTTTTTAATTCGTTATTTAGGACAGAAGCCTTGCTATGTTTTGTTTTACCTTTTTTAATATCTTTCCTCAATTGAGAAGAATAGTTTTTGTGTATATGTAAAATAATTCTCTGATGCTGTTGGGGAGTACCTAATAAAATCTGATAGCGAATCTTACGTAAGAATCTTAAAAATCGGTGTTCCTCTGCCGATTGATCATTTTTCAAGTTTTTAGCTTTTATAAATTTATCAAGTTTAGGTAATAGTTTATCATTAAAAAATTTCAAATGGAGTTCTTCAATTTCTTTTTTTATATGGTTACCTAATTCTATTTTAATCAAATTATATACCCCTATTATTTAACCGTTTCTCAATCTCATCAAGTCTTCTTTGAACTTGTAAATAATCAACAGTTAGAGTATTGTTTAACATATTAAATAACTTATTTCTAATAATTGGCTCCCCAATGTAACGTAACTGTTTAGATATTTGAGACTCATTCTTCCTAATTACTTCTGGGTCCTTATTATTAAGTAAGCTAATAAGATTATTTATTTTTATTTTAGCTACTTCTCCAACTAATCCATTGTCCATAAAAAATGAATTACTAAGAAGTGTATTTATGTTAGAGGCGAATGTAAGCTGATTATCGTCTAACCCCTCAATAACTTGTACTCCGTGTTCACCTTTTTTCAAAAATATTACATTTTGATTGGGCAAATCTGATAGTACAAAGGGAGAGTGTGTGGAAATAATTATCTGTACTCTTCTACCTATGTACACTGATGAAATAGCTCTAAGAAAATACCATAGCCACTTACGTTGCCACTCAGGATGAAAGTAAAGCTCACCTTCATCAATAATTATTACTACATCCTTTAAATGTTCAGGCAGTATGCTCATAGCATAATGCAACCTTGAATAGATATTTAGCCTTGCAACTTGGCCTGCACTTAGTTCCACCCATTCGAAATGAAGATAACTTTTTCTATTAAAGGATTGTAAATAGTTGGTGATAAATTCCTTTAATAAAATATGTTTAGATGAAATTTTCATAGGAGTATCACAATCGGAAGAACTTTCATCTTGATAAATATTTGTAAAGTTTTCAATGCTGTGAAGTTTATAATAGGTAATCTTTTGCCATTTTCGTATTATTTTTAAATTTTTAATTTCATTCTTATAACCTGCCACCTTAAAAAGATCATTATCTAATGAAACTTTAAATCCATTTATTGCATTTATAGTGAAATCTTCCAAATCTCTCACTTGTACATCACTACGATCTTTTAAACATTTAGTAATATGTTTAATTAAATCATCAAACAGTGTGTTATGATTTATCAAGTATTCTGCTATTCTTCTTGGAAGATGCAGTATTTCTAACCAAAATACCATTATTATGTGAGATATAAATTGAATATAGTAATGAGATTGCTTTTGCTTTTTAGAAAGCTCCCGAAACACTCCGTGCAATTTTTTTATATTCTTGATACTTTTATTAAGAAATATACTTTGATCATTATTCTGTTTTTGATCCATAATGTCTATATACCAGCTATTCAACTCCTTCAAAAAATCACTTGTTATCTCCGTTAACAAATTACAAATAACTTTTTCAGGTAGTTTAAAATCTATTAATGAGGAAAACTTATGATCAATTGCGAAAGTAATTTGCCTTAAGAATTCACTTGCACGAAACTGTTCGAATCCTTCTTTGTTAATTAAGAAATTAGTCGATATATTAAATAGTTTTGAGCTTGCTTTTTCACGCCTAGTTATATCGAGTATATTTGAAAGATAGATAAATCCACACGAAGTAAAAATCTCGTTTACACTTGTCCGTATAATCTCTACCGGTGATTTTCTTAAATTGCATTTTGCCCCTGTAATATAATAGCCCCCATCATTACCTTTATAGCATAATATGTAATCCTCTATATTATGAGTGGTTAAATACTTTAAATAATCAAGAAGGTTTGTTTTTCCTGTACCATTTTCACCTGCAATACCAGATATATTCAATATATTTGAAGTAGAATCCCCAAGCTCTGGAAAAATATTAAAAAAACCTGGAATATGCATCACATTTTGCTCTATATCCAGGTATCCTCCTTCATAACGAAACAGCAGCTCACCCCCAAAATTAAACCCCTGATTAGTTATATTTTTATAATCTCTTATCCATAGATACAAAATTTCCACTGATTTACCCTCTTTTCTAAATACACACTTTTAGAATAATATTCCAACAAACCATATTGTAACATTTTAAGAACTTTATAGCGGAACTATTATAATAAATTAGAAAAGGGAATATAGTATTAAAAAAAGAACAAGTTGAATTTACAATAAAACCTTCAACTTCAAATCCATCAATAATAATTAGGTCATCTTTTTCCTCTAGTTTCAAACATCCTTCTTGTTTTTTTACAATCGCCCCGCTATTTTATGTACATTCATTCACAAATTTAAGTTTTTCCACCCCTAACCTGCCCCGTTAGCTAAAGAAGGATTACAACAGATTGTATAAGTTTAAATCTTTCCAACCTTGAAAAGTGTTTCGGAAATTTTTAGAGAAGGTATTATCTTTGCTAAGAAGTAAGATCAATGAGGAATCTCAAAAAACTAATTCAATGACTGCCCTTGGATGTTGAATTTTTGGATTTTTAACCCAAAAATTCGGATTACCATCAGCATACGGCTCAACTTTAATATCATCTAAATCAATTGTCTCGCTCTTTTCAAAAGCTTAAAATACACCCCAAATAAAATAAACCTGGTTATTATTAGCAAGTTGCATTAGCTTATTACCTGTAACCCAGTAATTATTAAGACGTTCTTTATTATCTTCGAATTCCCGATGATTTTCAAAATAATCAAGGTAATTTTCAGGGTAAGACCAATCAAGGTCAGTTAGTAGCCAATTATATTTTTGTTCAAGTTCATCGAATGTGTTTAATATTTCTTTTAACTCTAAAAAATCATATAAAATGGTGTTTATTACTTACCCCCCCTTCAACCAAATATTGCCCTTATTTTAACATTTTTTATTGAACTAACCTGTCAGTTACTTTAATAAGGAAAAAACGATCCTTCGTTATTAAAGAATCGGCCGTTACCTTAAAAAGGCAATTGATAACTTTCTTTTCTTCTTTAATTTCGGTTAGCGTATCATCATATTTGTCATACAAGTTCCTGTGGATTTTTAATAAATCCCAAGGTATTACACTAGATTTATTTGGGAATAATGATATTGGTCAGGCTAATACAATTAGCGAGAAGAATCACCCTAATTATGTAGGGTGATTTTTCTATTTTATAAGATCCACAATACGATTGAGAGAAATCTGAAAGGCTATTCGGAACTATAAAGTAACACAAACGTTGCGCACGAGGGGCATTAGTATCTCGAAAAAGGACTCCACTCTTTACTGAGTAGAGTCCTTTTAGATTTTATCATTGCCTCACATTATTAAGTACAAATCTTGATGACTCACTAGCACTAACTTGATAAGGTACAATTATTAATTTGTTGTATTTTCTTCTTCCCGCCTTTGAATTTTTTAGCTGCTATTCCCATTTTAATTCTTTTAGAAATTATTTTTTTCTCCTCTTTCTTTAAAAAATCTAAAAGTAGAAAATATTCTAGCTGTTCCTCTGGCGAGAATTCTGCTTGAAGTTCATTCATACCGGATTCTATTGCTCGTTTTTTTAATGTTTGCTATCTAGATTTAAATGCACCTGTTTCTCCTCCATCTCTGTTAAAACACAAATATTTAATTTAAAGTATTATATTTTCTGGACCTTAAAAAATTCAATAGTAGTGAGAAAAATTATTAATTTTTTTCACTGGTAGCAGAATTAGGAAAATAAACAGATCGATAAATTTAAGCTAGATTTAATCAATCACTAACACTCCTATAACATCCTCCAAATCAATCTGACAAAACTCTCCTCCCAGCAGTTCAATCCGCAGATGGTACGATATTGGATCTACATAATGAATACGCCCGGCTCTATCTGATATAAAGCCGTTAGACCATATGGCTACCTTTACCAAAAGGTTATGCTCCATCGCATAACAGATACGTTTGTCAAACTCTTCCCTCTCGTATTCATCAATGATTGGTTTTATAATCCGCTCTTGGTCGGTCCATAGATCTCGCTGTGCCTTAATTAACTCTGGCATACCAAACGCAAACTGCCATTTCTTTTTACCGCGATCTCGTATTGCCATATCACTCACCTCATTATCATTATATACAAACGTATGTTCCGTATGTAAATAAAATATAAAAAGGCCATTATAGAGTGTGTCCTATCTTGATATGTGGTGGTGAAGCCCAGAATTCACCCTTCACTTTAGGGTAGAATTCGGCGTTACATAGAAAACTCCTGTTTTGCGTTTGGAGCCGCCGTATATTTTGTAGTACCAGCAAGTGCATCAAATGCACTGCTGAGTCGCCCAGGTCTCGCTTTACCAACCGTTTCACTACGAAACGTACCACAACCCACCTTGCAAATTGCAACGAGCACGGGATGTTTGAATCCTAATAACTAAAATGGAAGAAGTATTTAGGATCAATCTGGGGACTTAATTCCCTTCTAACGGGATGACATCACGATGGTAAGTCGTGAGCGAGGTTGACGGGAAACTCTAACAATTTTTTTACGTCTTTTTTTCATTATCCAATCGCCTACCGATCGATAATGAGCACACTGCCAGTTATATTAAAATATTTCTTGGAAATCACCAAAACCTAAAAGGGTTCTATTATAAAAATTTTAATGATTTCTCATCGTATAGTTAATTTCGAAAAAATTAATTGATCCCTTGCGCATTAGATAATTTAAAAAGTATTTTTTTTCCTATTAAATTTGGTTACCAAATAACATCTCCGGGGTATCTTTATTGAAAATAAGAAAACCAAGATTGGTTCTTAGGGTATATAATTACTACCGAATCTTTTACTTCCGCCGCTAGGAAATATGCAAATAAATTTAAAGTTTAATTGATTGATGAAGTTAAACTTGTTGAACTATTAATAATGGTTTGGTGAGTGTTGAAGAAGTAATTAAAAAATTGACACAGGAATTTATTTAGTTAGAAGCTTCGCAGAAAGGGAATTTTTTAATAAGCATTTACTCCTTTTCCCCCAAAAAAATAGTGACTATAAACCACCTACTATAATTTTATGCTATTCAAACTTAATAAAAATGGGAAGATAAGTTTAGAACACAAAAAAACCCACCCTTGCTTGTTTAGATTAGTGAAATTCCCACATATCAAAATTGGTCGGCTTTCATATGTTATTTTACAGTTGATCTATTTTTAAAATTTAATTTTTGATTTTAAAAAAACTGTTTATGAAATGACTTATAATATTTTTTGAGACACTAAATAAATACAATACCCCTTCATATTAAATTATTTTGTTTAATTTTTGAGTTATTGCCTGTTCAATTACATTTGCAATATCAAAGGGTATACTTCCCTTAAGTAATTCACATAATTTATATCTCTTGTGTTTATGACCAATGTATTTGCTTGGTCCCAATAAATTAATAGAGGATATAAAAAAATTTCCTAGGAGAAAGGTGAGTAATATTGTCTAAATCAAAATCTTTAACACACGACGCAATAATGAAGGCATTAGATTGGTCTTATGATAAAGCAATTAATGGTGGTGTACCTGGAATGGACACCGCCATAGAATTAGCTGATAGTTACTTACAAAAGAGTGGGAGCTTAGATGAAAAAGTTAAAAGTTTAATACTATGGCAAAACACCAAAAGTGCTACTAGTGGATTTTTAACTGGTTTAGGAGGACTTATTACATTACCTGTTGCTGTACCGGCCAATATAACTAGCGTTATTTTAGTTCAAATAAGAATGGTTGCTGCTATTGCACATATTGGTGGTTATGATGTAAAAGATGACCAGGTTAAATCTTTTGTTTATGCCTGTTTAGCTGGAAATGGAGCAAAAGATATTCTTAAAAATGCCGGCGTTCAGATAGGAAAAAAACTTGCAGTAACCGGTATTAAAAAAATTCCTTTCGAAGTAATAAAAAAAATCAACCAAGCTGTAGGCTTTCGTTTACTAACAAAGTTTGGAGAAAAAGGAGTTATAAATTTAGGCAAGATGGTGCCTTTAGCAGGAGGAATTATTGGCGGTACTGTAGATGCAGTTGCTACAAATACTATAGGAAATGTTGCTTTCAAGCTGTTTATTCAAGAGCAAAACTCTAAAAGAAATGATCAACCTGAAATTATTGATATGTTATAGCATTAGAAGGTATGGTTTAAATAATTAAATAAGTTAGAGGAAATATATTACATAATTAATTTAAGCTGATGGTGACTTCTATAAAGATAACCAAAGAAATAATTGTTCATTATTAATATTATGCAAAATAGTTGATCAAAGACAGATTGATAGATTTACAGAAACAAACAATTTATTAAGTAAGTTAGGAATGACCCAAGGTCGTGCTAGAGATTATATTGAGGCATATGGAGCAATGGTGAATGGGGGGAGATTGACTAAAACCATTAATACTGAAGCTACTCATTNNAAATGATTATGGTCTCGAAAAACTTAAAATTGCTTTATAAACAGTAGATTTTAATACAAAATACGATAGAAATCTAGGCCGGGAACAGTTAAGTAATGTTGAAATCCTTATTACCAATTAGGACACTTTTTCGATACCATATTTTAAATAATAGGAGTC
>NZ_JBALNY010000241.1:0-1407 GCF_036962145.1 Bacillus sp. JJ1764
GTATGCATATATGGTTGATAACCAACAAAAAAGTTAGGGTATTGTAAATATATAATGCAAATATCTAAATAATGTCTAGTGAATTAATTTACACGAATAGAGAGATATAATAATGAAAGAAACTCCTTTTGTGTTTACCGATGCCCCTATTTGGATTCAGGACTATACATTTTTTACTTTAAAGGTAATAAGTGAGAGAAATTATGGGGGAATTGAAGATGCATAATGATACTAATATCTATGATGTAATTATAAGCAACATAAAAGAATTAAAGAATAGTAAGGGTAATGGGCATTTAGAGGGTAGTGTTACTAGAAACGTTTTCAGAGGTCAGATTGAGAAACTAGAAAAAAAGGTTATGGAATATAAGGAGAAAAATAGTGAAGTACAAAATACATCATCACAATATAAGGAAGCATTAAAAAGACTATTAGATCAAATATATTCTTTTGTCGGAAGTTTCAATTTCAATGATATGATATCAGCAGTGAATACTATTAAATCTTTTAATTCAGACTTCAATAGAATGGATGTATTAGAGAAACTAGCTGAAACAAAAAATAATATAGTTATAATAGGGGCTAATGGGGCTGGAAAATCTTCCTTTGTCAGTTCACTTCAACAATCTAAAATATCTAATATGGTTATTATTCCTGCACAAAAGTCACTATTTTATTTCCCAGATGCGGCGGGTCGAACACTTTACACTAAATCTATAAAGGATGTCGAATCATATCAGAGCAAAGATTTTATTTCTTTTTCGAAAGGGGACTTTGAAGGATGGAGACTCCAACAAGAGTATCTAGAAAATTTCCCTGTGTTAGTAACCGCCTTGTCAAACGATTATATTGAAAATGGAATGAAAATTGCAGAACAGGAAGAAGATGCTCTACCAAAAGATCGGATTACTTTTAATCAATTAAGAGCTATTTGGAATACTTTGTTACCACATATAGATTTAAAGGTTGATTCAACGTTACGAACAATATATCCGGTTGTAGATGGGAATAAATATAATATTAATTCTTTAAGTGATGGAGAAAAGTGTATACTTTTTTATATAGGTAATATACTAATGGCTCCTACGAATAGCTATATAATTGTGGATGAACCAGAGACTTTTCTAAATCCTTCAATATACAATAAATTATGGGATTTGTTATGTAATTATAGAGAAGATTGTCAATTTATTTTTTGCTCACATACTGTGGATTTCATTACTTCTAGAATCAATACTACTTTAGTGTGGAATAAAAAATTCAGTTTCCCTAATATTTGGGATATCGAATTTGTACCTGATAAAACAGCCCTTCCTACTTCAATTCTAGCAGAGCTATTAGGAAGCAGAAAAAAAGTATTGTTCTGTGAAGGAGATGATAAAAATAGTCTTGATTTTAAAATATATT
>NZ_JBALNY010000241.1:1451-1676 GCF_036962145.1 Bacillus sp. JJ1764
AGTATGTTAAAGCTTTTAATAATTTAAATTCTCTACATAATAATAAAGCGGTAGGCGTTATAGATGGAGACCTTTTATCTGATGAAATAATTCAAAAATACAAAGAAGAAAATATTTTTACTTTGCCTTTTAATGAAATAGAAATGCTTTTATTTTCAGAGGAAGTAATGGATAGTTATATTACAGGGGTACTAGGTAAAAACAGTGCTGAAGAGAGAATTAAAA
>NZ_JBALNY010000241.1:1747-2006 GCF_036962145.1 Bacillus sp. JJ1764
AAAGAAAAAATTATAATAGCCAAAATCAAAAAAATAATTGATTTTAAATTGGAGAATTATAGGATTCAAAACACAAATTCTTTAGATGAACTTAAAAACGAATATGAAAATTTAAATAAACTGGTTAATATAGATATAGAATATACACATATTTTAAGTGAAATTGAAAAATACTTAAAAGATGACTGTTATAGAGAATTACTGAATCTTTGTAATTTAAAAGGGGCAATCTCTAAAGGATTAGCGAATCAAATTTTAG
>NZ_JBALNY010000241.1:2048-2403 GCF_036962145.1 Bacillus sp. JJ1764
TAATAATTATGTTGATAAGGCAATCTATAAAATTAGTTCGGACAAAGCTCTAAACAAACTTATAAAAGAAAGATATTTTTCTGATGATCTAATTAGTAATTAAAAAATATTTAAGATACTGTTAAATAATAAATTATTCCTTATTGTTCTAACGTAGACTTTAGATTAAAAGGTCTTTTACCCACCAGTTTGTCAAATTTTGATGTGTTTTTTTGTTAAGGCATAACTAGAAAGATAGCCATAATTTGTACGAAAACAGTGATAAAAAACAACCTGATTTACAATGGTTCGAATTGCTGTGGTCGATAATCTTTATAAATAATCAAAATTAGGGTTAAATGATGTGATCGTAATC
>NZ_JBALNY010000242.1:0-1256 GCF_036962145.1 Bacillus sp. JJ1764
TTATTAATGTATTATGATATTAGAGTCATTAATCAAGGAGAGTTGGTTTTTTAATGTTACACTTAAATATGAGTACGAAAAAAGTAACTAAAATATTTTTAGAGTTGAGGTATAAAGAGATTTTTTCTCTTCCTGAAAACAAATTCAAAATATTAGATAAGCTAAGTAAAAACTTTTCAGAATTTGATACCAATCAAGCTGATAGAATTGTTATGTTCAGTCCGGAAAAAAGACTTACTGCTCATATTTTTATCAATCGGTTAACTATTGATTGGGATGACCCCACTAGCATTACAGATTTCAATAAAATTTGCGCTCATTTTATAAAAACACTAAATTCTGTAATAAAAATTGAAGAACCAAAAAGAATTGGGATCAGGACTTTTTTAGGATTTAAGGTTGAGAATCAAAAGGAAATAGAAAATTATATACTTAATAAATTTTTTAGTGCTAATGCAAAGAATACATCTGAAATTGCTGATGAAATCTATAACCCTCGTCTACAAATTAGCGGTCGAAAGGGAAATATACTTTTCAATTTTGGAATAGGTACTTTTCAAGAACAAATTATTCAAGGTGAGCTCCCTAAACCGGCATTTGCAGTTGTTAATAATTATTTGAATTTTGATATTGATGTTTATAAGGAATCTGGAATAAGTGTAAATAATCCCGATAGTTTTCTAAACACAACACAAGATTTTATTGATAATAAAATGATTCAATACATAAAAAGTGTATAGGGGTGAATTTAAAATGAATCCATCCCGAACTACTTTAAACAATAACCAAAATGAATCCGGAACTACAAGTTTCGAAAACAATTCTAACGTAATTGATATAACAAAAAGATTAGGTACCAACAATTTGGATTTATCTTCAGAGCCGGATGAGTATACTAGGATTTATGAAGCTCAAGACAGTCATAGAAAAATAGTCCTTCCTCCAATTTATGTTGAACCTGGCTATCGCACAAAAATTCATGTTAAAAAAGAGAAAAATTCTTTATCAAATGAATTAAATGGAGGAGAATTTCCAAAAGATAGAGAATATGATAATAATGAACGGATATTAAAAGAGTATTTAATAAATTTAAAGGAACATAACAAATTGAAGGATGAATATACCCAAGCAATTGATAAAATTTCAGATTTGACAACTTTAAATAGAAATTTGGTTGAAGAAAATGAAAGTCATTTATCAATTATTAAAAACCTGAGAAGGGAGTTAACAATCATGGAAACAAAACCCTTAAAAAA
>NZ_JBALNY010000242.1:1261-1468 GCF_036962145.1 Bacillus sp. JJ1764
TTTGCGATACTTTGCATTATTTCAGGATTTTCAATGGCTGGTTTGCATATCATCCCTAATGTCTTAGAAAAAACAATATTTTGGTCTAGTTTAGCTGGTGCTATTGGTCTTTATCTTGATTACCTAACAAAGGATAAGAAATATGCAAATTGAAGAGTTATTAAAAGCACTTTTAGAAAGGCTGCCTTTAGGCCTTATCTTTTTAGG
>NZ_JBALNY010000243.1:0-1917 GCF_036962145.1 Bacillus sp. JJ1764
TTTCTTTTTTCATCATCATTTTTTTAGATAAAATCGTTAAAATTAAAATAAGAACAGACAGCATCACAATCGTACCGCCGGGAGCCAAATCCAAATAGTAGGCTGTTGTTAACCCTCCCAGAACAGAAACTTCACCGAAAATCACTGAAAATAGAATTGTTTGCTTAAACCCTTTGGCAATCCTGATACTCGCCGCCACTGGCAGAGTCATTAGGGAAGAAACCAATAAGATTCCGACAATGCGCATGGAAGCGGCAATGACAAGTGCAACCATGATGATAAAAATAAAATGAACACTCTTGGCAGGAATGCCTGACGCTTTTGCGTATTCTTCATCAAACGATAAAATAAATAATTCCTTATATAATAAAACAATTAAGGTAACGACCAAAATGCCGATGATGAACACTACTAATAGGTCAGTACGACTAACGGCAGACACACTTCCAAATAAATAGCTGAATAAATCAACATTAAATCCTTTAGCCAAGGAAATAAAAATGACGCCTAACCCAATTCCGCTCGAGAGAATAATTGGAATAGCCAATTCCTGATAATGTTTATAAACACTTCTTAATTTTTCAATAAACAAGGAGCCCCCTACTGAAAACACCATCCCCATATAAAGTGGATTCAGCCAGGGAAGGCCGAAATTTCGCTGCAGCAGTAAACTGGCGGCAATCCCCGCGAGCGTAACATGGCTCAATGCATCAGCGATTAAAGAAAGTCTTCTTACTACAATAAACACACCTAATAATGGGGCAAGGAAACCAATCAGGATTCCGGTTAGGAATGCATTTTGCAGAAACTCATAATGTAGTATTCCCTGAATCATTTTAGTACGCCCCCATGCTCATGTTCATGGTGATGGGTAAGGAATTGCACATCATACCCATACGCCTTTGACATGTCCTCCATCCTCATTTGCTCAAATTCATGTGTGTCCCCATGAAAATACAAATGTTTATTCAAGCAGGCAACATGCGTTACCTTTTCTGTTACAGCTCCAATATCGTGTGTAACCAATAATAAGGTAATCCCTCTAAGTTTATTTAAATCGTTGAGCATCTCATAAAAAGCATTTACATTTTCAGCATCCACCCCTACTGTCGGCTCATCAAGAATGAGCAGTTTTGGATCACTGACTAAAGCTCTGGCGATAAATACCCTTTGTTGCTGTCCCCCTGACAGCTCTCCGATGTTTCGATTGCGAAAACCCTTCATTCCCACTGCTTCTAGAGCCGACAGGACTATTGGTGTATATTCCTTTTTGAAAGAGTGGAACATACCCAGTTTTTTCGTTAATCCACTGGCAACCACTTCAAAGACAGAAGCAGGAAACCCAGTATTAAAAGAATTAGCCTTTTGGGAAACATAACCAATATGCTCCCAATCCTTGAATTTACTGATTTCCTTACCAAAGAGATTAATTTCCCCTTTTTGTGCTTTTAGCAAGCCTAAAATCAGTTTAAGTAGAGTGGACTTTCCGGATCCATTTGGCCCCACAATTGCCAGAAAAGATCCCTCCGGTACATTTAAGTTGATATTTTCAAGTACAGTTTCTTTCTCATACCGATAAGATAACTGTTTTATTTCGATAGCAGATGACATACGGCATTCTCACCTTTAATTTTAAGAATCATTCCGATTTAACTTTTAGTAGTATACAATACCCCTATTTGAATGTAAAGCACTAGGATTCAATTATATCTTTGTCCTTTGTAACACTCCCTTATGAAATTCATACATTAGCAATGGGGAGGGATTCTGGTGAAGATTTTCGAAAATATTATTAATCACAAAATTAATACCATCACTGCTGAGGAATTGATAAAATACGCCAACCAATTTAACATTACTGTAAATCGCCAGCAAGCCAAAAAAATTGCAGAATACTTAAGAGGTAAAAATATTAAT
>NZ_JBALNY010000244.1:0-3150 GCF_036962145.1 Bacillus sp. JJ1764
CGTTTGATTGATTATTCTCGGTATTTGAACTATTCTCTTCTTTAATGTAGCCTTTGAGAATATGTGAAATGTGACTTAACTTAATAACAATCCGCTCTTCCCCATTAATTAAGGTTGTAAATTCACTATTAATTTCACTTAGAATACCAGTAAATTTTTGTTTATTCATACATAGGATTGTAACCCATTGAAGCTTTAAGGAGTCCAATACTTGCTGCAAACTTGGCGTGGCAATTATTTCACCAGTAAATTCTTGAGCTTGGAATTGCTTCGTATTTTTTGTAATTGCCTGAATATGACTCAAGTTATAATAAAAGATGTAATTATTTTCGTTTTCAATAATAACATGATCTTCTTCAACGCCAACAAGCTTTCCTTTTACGACTTCTTCACCTATATACAGATTCACTTTATAACCCATTAAGGAATCCAAGGTTGAAGAAAACTTGTCAATCATCACCATTTTCGTTTTCCTCCCTTTAGATAAGGTATCGCTTCTCAAAGTGAGAAGCGATACGAATTTTTATTTTTCTTTATTTTGAATACTGGGATTCCGTATTCACTACACGCTGACGTAACTCTTGTACTTCAGAATCAGACATGTGGTTCTCATTGCTATCCGATTTTTCTTCTTTTTCTTGTTCAATTTTTAAGCCATAGCTAATATTGCGAATATGGTACATGGAAAGTCTAACAACTTCTTCCGTGCTGATTAATGTTAAAAAGTCTTTATTTATATCGCTTAAAACCCCTTCTAATTTTTCTGGGCCTCCACGATTAATTTTTACCCATTGTAGTTTTAGACAATCTAATAAATCTTCGAAGGATTCTGCTTTTTTGTATTCAAAGCCTTCTGGAACTTCAATTTTAAATTCAAGTTGTTCCTTTGCATTTTCTGTCAAACTTTTGATGTGGCGGGTGTTGTAATAAACCACTCCATCCTTTTCCGTTAACAGCACAAAATGATCGTCATAAACATCTAGTAATTTTCCTATTCTTGATTCCGGACCACCTCGGTCCACTTTAATGATTTTCCCCACTAAAGTCTCCATCATATCTCTATTCATAAAATCTTTTTCCTCCTTTGAATTAAATAAGCTTTTACACTGCATTAATATGTATCATGGGGTGATGTTGTACTAATAAAGGCGCCTTTTTTCATAGATTTTAGGGAAAAATAGGCAAAAAAAAGATATGGTTATAACCATATACCTAAATTTTGGACTGTAATTGTTTTAGTTCCTGTCTCAAATAACTATTTCTATTTGTAATAAAGCGGTGGAAAACATCCTTTTCCTTTTCAAATTCCTCTAAACTGGTTGTCAAATAAGGATCTAGGCTAATATAAGGCTTAAGATCGTTTAGAACTTGTTCTACTCTTTCCATTTGACACTCTGTAGTAAATTCCTTTTCCAGAATGGAGGACAATATTTCTCGATATAGTGAACTAAACTTAGGCAAATGTAATAGTCTGCCGGTCAGGGTATTGTAACCAGTAATTGGAACATAATCATAAGCAATTTTCTTTCCATGAAGATCTCGTCCCCAAGTACCATCGTAATCCCAGGGTGTCATTTCAAATTTCCCTGTATCTCCATTTTGATACAAAGCATAGTTGTGAATAAAGCCATCGTAATTTTGCGTGCAGACTACTCCGGATAACCATTTAAAGTATTTCTCAATATCCATCACATGAGGGATTTCCTCTTCAAACCGTTCGCTACTGAGGGTATTTGTCATGGCAATCATATTTTCTAGAACACGTATATCTTTTTTTTGACCATATTTTATCGTGTATCCCTCGATAAGGCTCGTTTTCAATTTGTTCTCAGGAGTTAATAATGAGAAGTTCGCATGATAATTTGTGGCATAAATAATGGGCCCAAGTGGCAATTTTCTTTTTCGTAAAAGAAAACGGTCAAACGACTCAAGATTCAGGTAGATCCCTTGGCAGATTCCATTTATATAGAGTAAGACATGTTTGGAATGGGGGGCAATGACCCCTATTTGATCAAAGAAGTCTAGTGAGAGTTTATTACGCGATAGGGAAATATCACTAAACTCGGCATTTAGATGAATTTCATGTGCGCCATTCATGGTGAATGGTTTTTGGAAAACAATATTGTAGGATTTTTTGATTTTTTTTCTAAGGACATTCCCCCGGTAAGCAAGACCAATAGTATATTGCTTGCCTTCCAGTTTTAATACGGCTGGGACATGTTCATTCATCCAAATATCTTTTTCAAGTTGTTTAAGCAATTTGGGATTGATTATAATTTCATATTTTTGCAATGGAAAAACTCCTAAACTGACATTTTTTCTAGAATTGTATGCGAATGATTTGGGTAATGTGCGGTAACTGTTTTGTGGTTCCATGAAAAAATCAATGTTAGTCTATATCAAACATTACCAACCTCCCATAAATTAGCAATGAGAGTTAATTATATGGAAAGTGGTGAATGAATAAAAATGAGATTAGCGATGGATGTTTTATTATTAGAAGCACAGGTAAACGGAGTAGATGCCTTTTTAGACAACAATCCAGTGGAACGAAAAATAAGGAAAAGCCGGCAAAAAACCGATAGGGATCAAAGCGGAAATGGTTCTTCCAATAAGAAACATGGTTCTAATGGAAGTAAAGGGAATAGTGGATCGAAAGGAAAAAGAGGATCCAAGGGAGACAAAAAGAAAAGCGGTTCTAAAGGAAATAAAGGAAGTGTAGGGTCATCCCAAGGTTCCCAAGGCGGTAAGAAAAAGGGCAATTCCAAAGGGAATAGAGGCTCCCAAGGTGGTAAAAAGAAAGAGGGTTCTAAAGGAAATAAGGGATCAAAAGGGGGGAAAAGGAAAGGCTCCCAAGGTAATAAAGGAAGTGTAGGGTCAACCCAAGGCTCGAAAGGCAATGGGAAGAAAAAGTCAAAAGGAGATCGTGGATCTCAAGGCAATAATCCCAGAGCTGGATTAAGAAACGGTTCCCCTGGTAGTACTGGAAGTGTAGGTGGTACTCAAGGAAGTATGGGCAGCTCAGGTCAAGGTAGTAATGGTACTTCTGGAAGTGCTGGAACCCAAGGAAGCTCAGGCAGCGTAGGCGGAACGCAAGGATCAATGGGAAGCTGTGGATCAGCAGGAAGTTCCGGTTCGCAAGGAAGTTCA
>NZ_JBALNY010000026.1:0-9266 GCF_036962145.1 Bacillus sp. JJ1764
GCTTCTGCTTGCTATTTTCTGTTAATATTTGCTTCACCACTACAGTTTGAATAAGCTGCATAAGCTCGCCTCCTTCGTTCTTTTCATGCTTGTAGAACCGGGCACCTTCCTTGAGCTTTTTCTCCTGATAGCAAAAAAGGGAGGATCTATTATTCCTCCCTTTCTCTCGATGCAAAAAGCTATTCACCAATTTCCAGAAAAATTTTCTTTTGCTGTGATGATCCTGCTGCATAAACAACAGTCCTTATGGCCTTTGCAACACGCCCCTGTTTCCCAATTACTTTACCGATATCCGTTTTGTGAACGGTAAGCTGATAGGTGATTCGAGCATCATCTTCAGTCGTCTCCACACGAACATCTTCAGGAAAGTCAACAAGGGGCTTTACAATAGTTTCAATTAATTCTTTCATCGTGGTTTACGATTACTTGCTTAATTTTGCATTGTGGAATTTTTCCATAATGCCTTGTTTTGAGAACAAGTTACGAACCGTATCAGATGGCTTCGCACCATCTTTTAACCATTTAAGAGCTAATTCTTCATTGATTTCAACAATTGCTGGTTCAGCAACTGGATTGTATGTTCCAACTGTTTCAATGAAACGTCCATCACGAGGAGAACGAGAATCTGCAACTACGATACGATAGAAAGGGGATTTATTAGCTCCCATACGTTTTAAACGAATTTTTACTGCCATTTTATATAGCACCTCCGAATAGTTTCACACAAGATAGTATAATATCAATTCTTAATTTATTTGTAAAGTGTTTTTTCTTTACATATTATTATTACCATTTTTTTCAAGCTTAAAACGGATTAAATGGGAATTTAAAGCCGCCTTTTTTCTTTACTTTTTGCTGCATGCCAGACATTTGTTTCATCATTTTTTTCATGTCTTCAAACTGTTTAATCAGACGGTTTACCTCGGAGACGTTGCGGCCGCTTCCTTTGGCAATCCGGCGTTTACGGTTTGAATTTAGGATTTCCGGGTGTAACTTTTCTTCTTTCGTCATCGACCGGATAATCGCCTCTACATGGGCAATTTGCTTTTCATCAATTTGCAGGTTGTTTAACCCTTTAATTTTGTTGGCACCTGGCATCATCTTGAGAATTTCATCAAGTGGTCCCAGCTTACGTACCTGCCCTAGCTGATCCAAAAAGTCATCCAGAGTAAATGAGGCTGTCCGCATTTTTTGCTCCAGCTCTCTTGCTTTTTCTTCATCAATACTTGATTGTGCTTTTTCAATCAATGTCAGAACATCACCCATACCTAAAATCCGTGATGCCATCCGTTCCGGGTGAAATGCTTCAAGTGCATCCATTTTCTCACCCATACCGACAAATTTAATCGGCTTCTCAGTGACTGCGCGGATTGATAAGGCTGCTCCACCCCTTGTATCTCCATCCAGTTTCGTTAGGATAACTCCTGTTACTCCGAGCTGCTCATTAAAGCTTTGAGCTACGTTAACGGCATCCTGTCCTGTCATCGCGTCAACAACGAGGAAGATTTCATCTGGTTTGGTTAATTCCTTGATGTCCTTCAGCTCATTCATTAATGCTTCATCAACATGCAGCCGGCCAGCAGTATCGATGAGAACATAATCATGATGTTCTTCTTTTGCCTTGGCAATTGCTTGTCTGGCTATTTCTACTGGACTTACTTGATCGCCCAGTGAAAAAACAGGCATGCTCAGTTGTTTTCCAAGTGTTTCCAACTGCTTAATTGCTGCAGGTCGGTATATATCAGCAGCAACTAATAATGGGTTGCGATTATGCTTTTTGCGAAGCAACAGCGCTAACTTACCGGTTGTTGTAGTTTTCCCTGCACCCTGTAATCCGACCATCATGATAACAGTCGGTGGACGGTTGGAAACAGCAATTTTACTTTGCTCTCCTCCCATTAAAGCAGTTAATTCTTCATTAACAATTTTAATAATCTGTTGTCCGGGAGTTAAGCTTTTTAGTACTTCCTGCCCAACGGCACGTTCACTGACTTTTTTTACAAAGTCTTTTACAACCTTGAAATTTACGTCCGCCTCTAATAACGCTAAACGGACCTCGCGCATCATTTCTTTTACATCCGCTTCGGAAACCTTACCTTTACCACGGATTTTTTGGATGGTGTTCTGCAGTCGGTCGGCTAATCCTTCAAATGCCATTAATGCCGCCTCCTAATCTAGATTCTCAAGCTCGGCAACAGCGTCGAGCATTGCCTGCTTTGAAGGGTTGTCCGCATTGATTAAATCTTTCAAATGCCTGATTAACCTTGAGCGATTTTGAAATTTTTGAAAAAGTAGAAGCTTTTCTTCATACTCCTCGAGCATGGCCTCTGTCCGTTTAATATTATCATAAACAGCCTGTCTGCTAACATCATATTCCTCTGCAATTTCCCCGAGTGAGTAATCATCTAAATAATAGAGAGACATATAGCTTTGCTGCTTCTCTGTTAACAACGAATTGTAAAAATCATAGAGATAATTCATTCGTGTTGTCTTTTCAAGCATGCCAAATCCCTCCCCATGTTAAGTGAAAAGCCTTTACAATGTAGTTTACCTAGTCTGACACAAACTGTCAAGGTAGTATCCTTACATCTGGCAAGCTTACAGCATTTTTATTTTCTGCGTTTTCTAGCTTCCAATAATCGTTTCATCCGTTCCTCCTTATCCTCGGAAGAAACGCTCGGTGTAATGGTCTGTTTTTTCACTTTTTTGACTGGCGATTCATTTAATTTAAACTCATTCATGTTTTCCTGTACTCTTTTAGTCGTTTTAACCTGTACTTTCTCTTTTGCTTTGACCAGATGCTGGATGCCAGAAGTGTGATTAACAACTTCTTCTTTATACAGGTTTAATCTAATTTTGTTCATAATATGATAGAAAGGTTTTACACCAAATCTTCTTATCACGATCTCTAATACAAACAAAAGAAATGCCATGAATAGCAATTGCTGACTAATTGTTTGTGTTTGATAAGATTTGTGATGGATAGAACGGAAAGCTTCTTTTCCAAATGATAATTGTTTCCCTCCGGTGATGGAAGCAAGGTCTTTTAACAACAGTTGATTCGTTCCCTTCATCAAATATTCATCTGAATACGGTATAGAAAAACCAGTTTGAAATACGCGGTCATGTCCCTCATGGTTAGATTGCTTTACACGGAGAAAATACATCCCTGGTTTGTTCGGAAAAATCATATCTGTTTTCCCCGGCGCCACAGGCTTTACATTGGTATCCAATACTTTTCCATTTTGAGATACAATGGTTGCATCCATAGGTCTGAAGTTCCCCACAGCTTCTGTTAGATGAATCACCGAATTGCCATCTTGATTTTCAATGGAATAACGATAGGGTTCTGAATCATATTGTGGGAGGGATTGGGCAACCATTTGGCTCAAGAATTTTGGCCAATCGGCCCATCTGCTAAAGTCCCCTGACCACTTACCTGTTACATCAGAGGTAAATGCAAATGTTGTCCCTAGTCCATATTGCCATTTGGCTAAAATCGGATCTTTCTTCTGACTTATGATGGGAAGCTGAGCCCGATTCTTCGGAGTTACGGCAATATAGGCATTCATTTTCGGGATCCCTTGTTGAAAAATTGCCGTCCAGTCAGGGTAGGCTTGTACAGTCGGATAAAACGGGGTGTCCTCTATATAGGTCCGTGTTGTCATTACCGTTTCCCGGGAAAGAATGCTTGGTATAACAGAAGCATCTATAACATCATAGTATCTGCCATTTCCATTAGTGGCAAGTTGTTCTAGCAAGTTGCGGTCTGCATCACTTCCCAATGCTACAGTCGAGAGGGTGATATTGTTATCTTTCCCACCTTCAATCAGGGTTTGATATTCTCCGCCCGTGGCAGACTGTCCATCCGTCAATAGAATGATATGTTTTCTTTGTAGCTTTAAATCCGCCAATTCCTCATAGGCTTTTGCTAATGCCGGATAAATATTCGTGCCGCCGCCGACTGTAACGGAACGAATATTTTCAATCGCCTTACTTTTATTTTGAATCGGTTTGGTCTCAATAATGGTCCAAGGACGGTCATCAAAAGCAATAAATCCTAATGTATCTTGCTCCCGCAACAACTCTGCCGAACGGGCCGCTGCTTCTTTGGCTAATGTTAGTTTACTGCCGCCCATGCTGCCAGATCGATCGATTACAATGACCAAACCAAGTGATGGCATTTGTTTTTTCCCTTTTATATCCATATTAACTGGCAATAGTCTTTCAATAGGTGTTTTAAAATAGCCACCTAGACCAAAACTATCATCCCCACCTAGCATAACAAATCCGGTTCCGAATTCTTTGACTGCTTTTTCCATTAGATTCATTTGGGATCCACTGACTTTTGTTGCAGGGATATTATTAAAAATAATCGATTGATATTGTAAAAAGCCTTCTAGCGTTGTAGGTAACTTCTCCGGAACGAGCGAATCTACAATTAACCCTGAGTTCGTCAAAATTTCCGTTAAGGCGTCCTTTTGGTTCCCCTGAACTACCAGAATTTTCGGCGTCTCTTTCACTTTTGAAACAGCATTCAACGAGTTATTTTCAATAAATCTGTCATCGTCTACCTCAAGCTCTGCTTTATAAACCGCCATTCCTGGGGAAAGGGATTGATGAGTAAAGGTATATTGATTATTCCCTTCCTTAACAGCTACCTTCTCAAGTAGTAAATCTTGATTATTCAATGAAATTCTAATGTTTGCGTTTTTTTCAACTGTACTGGAAATACTGACGTTAATTAGTGTATTCTCACCAACAAAACTAGTTGGAGGTACCTCCAGTTTCGTAATGGCCATATCATCCTCTTTTTTTAGAGGTAGCCGAACATAATCTAGCGATACATTTCGGTTCTGCAGCAATTTTGCAGCCTCTCTACTATTTCCTACTGTTTCATTCCCATCCGAAAGGAGAACAATCCGACCGCTTTCACCTTTTTGGAAAAGTGATGCGGCAAATTGAATTCCTTCTTCTAGGTTGGTTTCCCCTTTTTCTATTTTACTATTGAATTCAGTAATGACTCTTTTTCTATTAGTAAACGATTGTTCCATCGTTACGGAGTCCGCAAATGAAGCCACGGCAAATGTCTGATTCGCATTTTTGCCTTGAACACTTTCATCCAGCCACTTTAATAATGAATTTTCTGTTTGTTGATAGCTTGCGGAACGGTCAGCCAAAAATATCACTTTTTCTTGTTTTGCTGGGAGTAGCACCTGCGGAACCGTTAATGCAAAAATAATTAGTGAGAATAATAGTGTCCTAATCAGTCCAATCAACACACTCTCTGCACTTGGAACAGCCTTTGTTTGTTTAAAATAAAGAAATACAATATATAAAGCAGGGATTAATAAAATAAACAGAAAAGGATATTTAAACTCTAAAGCCACGTCTGTATACCTCCCATTCTGTCATTAGGACAATGAAGCTTAGCAACGCTAACCAAAACCAAGAAAAATCATTTTTAGTTTCTTTCCATGAATTTTTTTTGGAATCTATTGGTTTTAGGGAAACGGATTTTGCATACTCTGGATGCTTTTCGCGATCATCTAACAGCACGGAAAAATAATATAATTGTTTTTTAGAAACAGCTTGGTAGATACCCGGTTTTAAGGGTGCTTTAAAATCTTTTTGGAGGATATCAATGGAATCCACACTATTCCCAGACTCATTAAAGACTTCAAGCTTGTCACTTCCCTGCTTTAATTGAAGCCATTTCTCCTCTCCAGGTTGGAAATATCCAAGGAAGTCAGTCTGCTTGGCAAGCCATTGATAGCTGTTATAAAGAAAGATTGGAAATCCTGGATGAAGCGGCCAATCTGAATCATTCAGTGAAAAATTCATTACGATTACCGGGTTACCATTTATCCCGCCTGTTTGTATTAAAGGGATATCGCCACTGGTCACCACATTTTCAAAATTACCTTTTAATGAAGGAACAGCTTGTTTAATATAAGTTTTCTCCATTTCTACATATTCTGTCAGCGGTGACTTCTTTGCTACTAATGGTGCTTTAACATCCACTTTGTTCACCCTGTTGTTCTTATTAAGTATAATAGCAGGCAGGTTGGGTAATTGATCCGGCTGAGCAGACTCGGCCACAAGAATGCCGCTTTTATGAAAACTAGATTTGTTCCATTCCGTTAATTGAATGGTCGGTATATTCAAAGTTTGCAAGCCTTTAATGAAAAACGGGTTTATATCTCCAAGTACATATACTGTGGGATTTTGTTCCGTAAAAACAGCTGTTTGTTGATTATCAACCTGATAGCTGTCGTCCACCTCCATACCAGCTTGATAAAATGGATACTCTGGTAAATTGGGCACATCGACCATGATTTGCTTACTTGGAGGGACTGTGAGTTTTTTTTCAAATAATGAGGTTTCTTTATTTTTCACGTAAAAAGTAATTGGTTTAGATTGTTGACTTTGGTTTTCAATAACGGCCAATCCGGAAATTTGTTGATCATTTCGAGCTACTCCAAAAGAAAGAATTGAAATATTTTCTTTTTTACCTTGAATATTATGAATTTCGAAATTATTACTTTTAAAAATATCTGCCAACTCATCTTTTTTTACAGCATCTGAAAAGACATGAATGACCGTACGATCTTTTGAGACAAGTGAATCTGCAAGTTTCACGGCCTTCGTAAAGTCCTCATGCTCATAAGTAACTTTTAATGCTTGGATTCTTTTGCGAATGACCGATTCGTCTGTTTCTCCATTTAATAGGAGCTTTGGTTTCGCACCTGCTTGAATTAATGTTAGGTCCTGACCATTCATCTGTTCAGAAAGTTTCAGCATCTTCTCTTTTGATTGTTCGAAAATAGAACCATGTTCCCCTTCCGCAGACATCGAAGCTGATGTATCAACAATCCAAATAACGTGATCTCCTACCATTCCCTTTTGGACCCAGAATGGGCGGACTAAGGCAAACATTAATAAAGTTAAAGCAATAATTTGGAGCCAAAAAAGCATATTATGCTGCAGCTTTTTCAACCATGGGGAGGCCTCCCATTCATTCATGACCTGCTGCCATAGGAAATGAGCTGAAATAGTGGTCTCCTTATATTGCTTACGAAAAAAATAAAGTAGGATTACTAGTGCAATCAAAACTAGTAGGAAAAAATAATAAGGACTAGCAAAACTCACTTCACATTCACCTCAAAACGCCTCTCACCCGGCAATCATGGAACAAAAATTCCTGAAGGTCCATCGAATCTGTTACAAATAAGTATGGAATTGCGAATCGTTTACACGTCTCCTCTAGGCTCTTGTTATGGGCTCGAAGTCGTTGTTTATAGCGCTCCAAAACGGATGCATGCAGACTTACATTAAGAGATTGGGCAGTTTCACTATCAATCAGCTTTAAGTCCCCGTTTAATTCAGGTTCAATTTCTTGTTTACTCAATAACTGAATAAATTTCACTTCATGCTTTAACATAACGAGTGATTTTAATAGAGCCTCATATTTTACTGCTTCTTCTAATCCGTCCGTTATGATGATCGTTACTTGGATATTCCTAAGATTATGAGGCTTCAACAATTCAATAAAAGAACCGGTAGATTCCTGATGGGAAATCTGAATGATTTCCTTATAGACAGATTTACTGTAAATCGATCCCTTTCGCGTAAATCCAATTGTGTCCCTTGCAGCTATGGGAAAAAAGGATAACCGATCCTCACCAGATAAAGTAATATAGCTAAATGCCGCCGCGAGTTCTTTGGCCCGTTGCCATTTTGAATCAATCACCTGCATGGACTGTGTTGCATCCAAGATAAGAGCAACATTTAATTCCTGTTCATCCAAGAAACGCTTGATATAATGCTTTTGAGTTCGTCCATAGACATTCCAATCTATTTGGCGTACATCATCACCCGGCTGGTACATTCGAAAATCAGAAAACTCCAATGACGCACCAAGCTGGTTCGAAGCCCTAGCACCTTTATACATCCCTCTTCTTCTTGTTTTAACAGCTAATCTCACTTTTTGTAGGCTGCCTATCACATTTCTTTTCATAGCTGTCATCTTCTGTTGCCTTCCTTGCAAACTTGTTCAAGTATTTCGGCAATAATGGTGTCTCGGGATATTCCATTTGCTTCAGCCTCAAAGTTTAAGAACAGCCGATGGCGCAAAACAGGAATCGCTGTTTTTTTCAAATCACCAATAGAAACATGGTATCTTCCTGAACATAATGCCCTTGTTTTTGCCATTTGAATTAAGCTTTGCATCCCCCTCGGACCACTGCCAAACTGGATATATTTTTTTACAAGCTCAGGTGCATGCTCTGAAACAGGGTGGGTGGCAGAAATAACTGATACAGCTAAATCCAGAATTTCTTCAGAAAGCAGAATTTCTTTTGATAGCTGTTGGATTTTTACAACATCTTCGATCCTCATCACCTTATTTAAAGAAGGAATCGTTACGCCAGTTGTTCTTAATGCAATTTCCTTTAATTCGGATTTAGATGGGTATTCAACATGGATTTTACTGATAAAGCGATCCATTTGAGCTTCAGGAAGCGGGTAGGTTCCTTCCAAATCAATTGGATTTTGGGTAGCTAACACAAAAAACGGCTTAGCTAACTTTTTAGTCGTTCCCATTATTGTGACAGTTTGTTCAGCCATTGCCTCTAACAGCGCACTTTGGGTTTTTGGAGTTGCACGGTTTATTTCGTCAGCAAGTATGATATTGGAAAAGATGGGACCCTCGTGAAACACAAATTCCTGTTTTCCATCCAAAGTAGGTTGAAGCAGCATGGTGCCGGTTATATCAGATGGCATCAAATCAGGGGTAAACTGGATTCGTGAAAATGATAAATCCAGCGTTTCCGAAATTGATCTCACGAGCATCGTTTTCCCGAGGCCAGGAAGTCCTTCAAGTAAGGAATGTCCTCCGGAAAAGATACTCCAGAGAACCTGGTCAATGACTTCCTCCTGTCCCACGATGAATTTATTTATTTCTTCCTTAACATTTTTTAATTGTTCAGCAGCTGTAATAAATTGAGTTTCCTTTTCTTTTAATGTAGTCATCTAATCATTCTCCTTATTGGGGTCAATCGTCGTAAAATAACTTTTTACGATTTCTTCTAAGTCGGACGGAAGTGTTACTCGGTCAGTACTATTCCAATATGTATCCATATACTGTCCATATACTTCCTGATAGGAGCGAATTTGTCCCCGCAAAACCGGTCCATTCCCTGAAAATTGCTGACTGGGACTGCCTTGACCAAGGTTCCCGGAATCGGTTTCTAAGTTTGTTTTTC
>NZ_JBALNY010000026.1:9335-23090 GCF_036962145.1 Bacillus sp. JJ1764
ATTCCCAATCCTGCCCCGGAACCGCTTCCGTTTACTGATCCATTACCACTTCCACTTCCACTTCCAGAGCCACTACCGCTTCCATTCCCTGCTCCACTTCCCGACCCATTTCCACTCCCTGAGGCGGTGGTTCCATTACTGTTATTCCCGGAATTACCTGATGATGTGGATTGATTTCCTGATTGATTATTATTGGTTGATTGATTTCCAGGTGATTTAACAGCCGTTTGGTTTGTGAGCCCGAGTTGATTCGTTAGCGATGCAGCACCTTGTTGTAAGGCCGATTGTGCTGCTGCTAAATCGTTAAGCTCTCCTTCTACTGACAATGCATCCTTTAATTGACCAGCCAACTCTTTTAGTTCTTTCTCTGTTAATGGCTTTTCTGTGCCGGTAAGTTTACTAAGAGCTGATTTTTGCTTTTCAGATAAGCGAGTGTTCTCATTATTTAAACGTTGCAGTTCCTTGGTAAGAGCATCTATGTCCTTTTGTTGCAAAGATTTTGCTAATTGGTTCAAGTCGCCATTCTTAAGTTGTTCTGTTAGTTGTTCTAATTTTTCTTGTTTTTTCTCCGCATTTATTGCTTTTAATTCGAGTTCTTTTTGCATCTTTTCAATTTCTCGCAATGCTTCTTTCGGGGTTTCTGCTTTGGCAAGTGCTTCCCTCATCTGCTCTAGCACTTCTTTTTTTGCTTTATTAGTTTCTTTTTTCTCCTGTTTTTCGATTGCCTTTTCTGCCTTTTTTAAAAGCTTTTGCTCACTTTTCCGTTGTTCGGCTGTTTCAACGGTTGAATTCGGATTTGTATATAATGTCAAAGCCAATATTGCTAATAAAAAAGCACTTAGCAGCCATTTTGGAAAAAATAGCTGCTTCTTTCTGTGTAGTACCCGCTCATGTTCTTTCTTCATTTTTGAAATTGTATCTATCAATTGTAATTGCTTTAATTCATCCTGTTCACCTAAAAATGATAGTGCTGTATTAACATGATCATCGGTCACAAAGTCGTTATAGACCTTCGCCGCATCTATCAATTGTGGTCGGTGGAACCACACGTAAACGATAACGGATAATAAGATTAATAGATCGACAGTTATGAGGATTTCACGGTAATTGGGAATCAACCAAATGCGTGCTGCTATCAAGAGCATGACAGAAAACCCCGTCGCCATCACAATGCCAATTTGCAAATTTCTCAGGAGTTTTTCTATCAAAAGCTGATGCTTAATCGGCAACAATAGTTTCATAAACTGTTTTTGATATTCCATTTCCTCAAATCCCTATCGTTTAACTTTCATACTTGGTCGAAGATTTTTAATACTAATTATGGTAATCACCAGAGTAATGACCCCAAATGAGAGGACATTTGCTGCCCATAATGGAAGGTCGGTCGAAATATTATCTGTTAGTTCACGGAATACAGTTGGCTCCAGAAAACTTAACATAATCATTACTGGATTAAGCATTGCAATTAAATACGAACCCATTCCGGGGTGAGAATTTCCATTCATTTGAGTAACGGACATAGATATTAAAAATAAAAATGCTGTGCCGGCCGTTAACAACAATGTCACTCCATAAGTGCAAATCATCGATATAATCGTTTTTCGAATCAACGTTGAAAAAAAGATACCAATACTGCCAAAAACAAGAATCGTAAAGGTATAATAAGCCAGATTGACTAATACTTGTATCGGTGAAATCCCTCCAAATAGGAAGACGATACAATAGACAGGCAAGCTTGCGACAATCATCAATAATAAATATGAAATCGAGGAAAGCAGCTTCCCAAGAATAATGCTGGTTGAACTTTGATTGGTCGTCAGTAAAATATTCAAGGTTTGTTTTTCTCTTTCTCCACTAATTACACCAGCGGTTAATCCTGGTGTGATAAACAAGATTAACCCTAATTGAATAAACGATAGTAAAATAAACATATTCCGGCTTTGATCCGGCCGAAAGAGACCCATCGGGGAATTTTGCCTTTCCAAATAGATGAATCCAATAATTAAGACAATCAAGGCAAGCAAATAAAAGGATAGACCCAAAATACTTTTTATGGAACGGAATCGTAATTTAAATTCTTTATTTAACACAGGATTCAATAAGACGTTTTTCATGGTTAATCCACCCCTTTCGTAATCTCCATAAAGATATCCTCAAGATTACCTTCAAGTTGCGACATACTGATAATCGGGACCTCATGTTGCAATGCTTGTTTTAGGAGCAAGTATTGATCTTCATCCGTCCCTTTAAACAAAAATTGCAATGTTTGATTTTCTTCCACTTTAAGTTGACTGATTAACGGATTATCCTCAAAAAACTGTACCGCTTTTTCAATATCACGGTAAACCTTTACTATCATTACTTTTTCACCTTGTAGTCGCATTTGAATCTCAGAGACGGCTCCCTGGGCAACCAATTTCCCCTGGTCAATAATACCAATCACATCACACATCTCAGCCAGCTCAGGCAAAATATGAGAGGAAATCAAGATCGTTTTTCCCATTGTTTTTAGTTCCTTAAGGATTTCCCGCATTTCCACCCTGGCACGCGGGTCCAGACCAGAAGCCGGTTCATCAAGTATCAATACTTCCGGGTCGTGGATTAGTGATCTGGCTAAACAAAGTCTCTGTTTCATTCCCCTTGAAAGAACATCTACATAGTCATCCTGTTTATGGTTTAAATTGACTAACTCAAGTAGCTGTGGAATTAATTTCGCCCGCTCATTGGCTGTAATTCCATAACTGGCCCCATAAAAATCTAAATATTCTACGGCCTTTAGTTGATCATAGACACCGAAGAAGTCAGGCATATAGCCAATTTGACTCCTGACATCTTTCGATTCTTTAGAAATATTATAGCCGTTAATAAAGGCAGTTCCCGATGTGGGGGCTAAAAGCGTTGCCAATATGGAAAATGTAGTTGACTTCCCTGCACCATTTTGGCCAACAAACCCAAAAACGGTCCCTTTCTCAATCGAAAGATTTAGGGAATCAAGTGCAGTAAACTTTCCATATGTTTTGGTTAAATCAATGATTTCTATCATGGTTGGATTTCCCCCTTTACAATCACAGTCGGCAACGTCACAGTCGGATTACCTTGTCCGGTTTTTAGCAGTTTTATAGTAATAGTTCCTTGTGGGGATATATATTGATTAAGATTTTCCTTAAAAACTACTTTTGTATTATCTATTGGGATGAAATCCCCTGTTGTTTGGTTTAACAAGGAGAAGCTCACATTGCCTGACTTTGCATTGAAGGCTAATTCCTTCAGCACTGCTTTTCCACCTAAAACCTGTTTCGGCAATTCAAGCACATAATCATATTCTCCATCATCCAACTCTACCTGTTTGGAAGGACCGCGATCATTAATGATACTACCGCGAACGACATTTAAATGTGTATTGAACATTTCATTCTTAATCGTAAATGGACCTGAAAGCTTGGATTCAATATTTGCAGGCTGGCTGATTAAACTATAATTCGAATTGATCGACTGTTTACCGCTCAAGTTCACGTTTAGAATTTGATCTTTTGTATAACCCATTAGTATCGGTTGATTCTCTGTTTGAGCATTGTCGTATAAGTAATCAATAACAAGGGACTCCATTCTTTCTTTTTTCATCTTCATAATTTGAACTTTGGATGAAGGCGGCTGATAGTTATATCCGTAATTATAAGGAGCTGATAAATAGTCCTGTTTCAATTCTTTCTTTACGGTAATAGTTCCACCTTGCTTTAAAGAACCCAGATCTATTTTTTCTCCGCCTGACCAGAGAATTAGATCGTCAAAATCATAAGGAAATTTGTTGATAATTTCCCCTGACAATTGTTTTCCATCATAGGAAAGTTGTAAATCAAACTTCCCCTTTTCCTGTACAGTAGCTGATCCAATATAGGATCTTGTTGACCAATATTCGACATTTGGAAAGATGATTCCCTGTTTGCCAAGTTCCTGAATGGCTCTCTTATTCTCATTTTGATTGTAGGAAAAAGAAACCGGTGCTCCATTGAACTTCCCATTTCCATAGTCGATTTCATAGTCTCCACTCGTATTTGATAATAAAGTGATTGCCTTAATGCCTGTCAAATAACCATCCCCAGCAATATAGGCCTCCATTTGGTTCAACTGCGGTTTGCTGATTCGATCCTTTGCTCCAACTCCAAATATCCCCGCTGATGAAACGATTGAAACGACAGCTATCAGCCACCAGGCATGCTCGCGTTTATCCAGTTTCTTTAACAAGAAATATAGAAGCGGTGCGACGACCAATAGATAAAGGAATAGGATCAGAGCAATTTGTCCAATTGAGAATTGGGAGGATGGAAAATACTCGTTAACATCAGCAAATTCATTTGCCAACATCTCAAATACATTTTGGTATCCCTTTGCATTTTGATGTTGCACTATATTAGGCTGAACTATATTTGTTGAAAACCATTCCCCATAGCCTTTCCAAGACGATAACGGCTCATCACCGATAGAAAAGGCCGTTTGCCAAATTTCACCGGTTCCTAATTTTCTATTAATAACTAGCGGTTTATCGCCGATTTTCAACTCTGTTTTTGACTCTTTCGCCACCTCACCAATGAATACCGGTAACCTTGTAAAGGGTTTATCAACATTAGGGTTTGATGTAAAACTACTAGCTGCTTCAACCTGATCTTCTTGGTCCATCTTCATGGGAAGCATAGAGTAAATACTGCTATACGACTGGCTTGCACTCGGTGTCCCTCCGGCAATTAATATTCCTCCACTTTTCACCCAATCGATAATAGCTTCTCGCTGTAACTTTGTTAACTTCGATAGCTTGAATTCATCAATGATTAACAAATCCAATGCTTCCAATCCTAACTCGTTTTCCGGAAGATTGGTTTCGTTTAAAATAATCGTTTCATTCTGCACATTAGGAAGCACCTTTAACTCTTTTAATCGATCAGGACTATCACTTAACATACCAATAACTGTGCTTGCTAGATCAATAAATTTTGGCTTCAATGTTTTCGGCCCTATGTAATCAATTTCCTTGCCATTCTTCCAGCTTCCTTTATATAAGAAAATCGTCCGCTTATTTTGCCCGTTGTAGTAAAATTCCTCATTTGACCCCGGTAAAGTAATGGAATAAGTTTTTTTACTATCCTTCGGTAACTCAACAGGGACTACTTGAGAACCGCTGGAATTATAGGTGGGCGAAAATTGAAATAATAAGTCTCCGGAAAAATCCGCCCCGGTATTTTCAATGGTTACTTGGACTGGAAATCCTGCCCCAGTTTTAACCTTTCCATCAAAACCTTCATCAAGGGTTATTCTTATTTTTTCTGTGGCTGCATGGGCAGCCGGTATAAACAATCCTAGTAAAACAAAACTACTGATAAATAATAAAAAAAGTATTCTCTTTGCCACTCTTACCCCTCCTGTAAAAACCTATCCTTATATAGACGTTATAAAATAAAAAAACCCTTCAATATTTTAAAAAAACTTCCAATTGCCACATAAAAACCAATTATATAACTTATTTTCAATAAATTACCATTTTTTGATACTTCTATGGTACTATTCTTTTGGTTATAGGAAAAAGTAACTAGAGGAGGATGAATATGTCACGTATAACAAAATGGGCCTTAGGAAATAGGGCAGCCATAAGTTTAATGACAGTCCTGGTTTTGTTGATGGGCATTGTCAGTTATTTTACGTTACCAATGGAATTTTTGCCATCGGCAGACAATCCACAGGTAAGCGTGGTAGTAATGGGTCAGGGAACAGACTCAAAAACAATGGAAACAGAAGTAACAAAACCAATCGAGATAGCTGTTGCGGGGGTAAAAGGCAAAAAGAATATTTTTTCAACAACTGGTGATGGGTACTCAAAAATAGATATCAATTTTGATTCTAAAACTGATATGAAAGAGGCCAAGCAAGAAGTCCAGGAATCCATTAGTACCCTTTCATTACCGACAAATGTATCTAAACCAACGATAGTTCAATTAAACACCTCCATGATCCCAATTGCAGATGTAGCAGTAACCTTTAAAGATGGTCTAACTCCAGAGAATTTAAAACTTGCACAAGAAAAAATAATTCCACATTTTAAAGACATAAAAGGGATTGCTTCCATTCAATCATATGGAATGTCCAGTTCATACGTCTCAGTAAAAGTTGATAATGAGCTATTGGCTCAAAAACAGGTTCCTTTGCAGAATGTAATGACTGTATTGCAAGGACAAAATAATGCAGTGGCAGTTGGCGAAAAAACAATTCATGGAAAAGATAGTAATATTAAAGTAATTGGCAATATTGATAGCCAAGATAAAATTAAAAATTTGAATGTTATACCGGGCGTAAGTCTGAAGGATATTGCTAAAATTGAGGTACATAAACCGGAAGATACATTGACTCGGGTTGACGGATCGGATGGATTAATCTTAATTGTTACAAAGGATAGCCAGTCTAATGCCGTCACCATTAGCAAAGCACTTCGAAAAGCAACAAAAGAGTTAAACAAGAAATATAATCAAACCGAAACAAGCGTAATCTTTGCCACAGCAGATATGGTCGAAAAATCAGTATCCTCAATGATGAAGGAAGTACTAGTGGGCGCATTGTTTGCTACCATCGTCATCATGTTATTTTTACGGAACATTCGCTCAACATTTATTACGATTGTCTCTATCCCATTATCACTGGCGTTCACGTTGTTCTTATTGGCGCGATCCGGTGTAACATTAAATATTTTAACATTGGGAGGAGTTGCTGTCGCTGTTGGACGTTTAGTGGATGATAGTATTGTAGTAATTGAAAACATTTTTCGAAAAATGCAAAATGAAAAGTTTTCTGTACAATTGATCATTGACGCAACAAAGGAAGTATCTTCGGCAATCACTGCCTCAACACTAACAACAGTTGCAGTATTTTTACCAATTGGTCTCGTTAATGGCGGTCTTCAGGATTTCTTGATGCCTTTTGCCTTAACGTTGACTTATTCTTTACTTTCGTCCTTAATTGTTGCTCTAACTGTCGTTCCGTTAATGAGTTCTGGCTTATTGAGAAAAGCTAAACTCAAAGAACATCAACCATCCATTCGTTTTATGAAATTTGTAACTTGGTCACTCAATCATAAATGGGTTGTGTTAACTTTATCATTATTATTATTCGTTGGGTCCATCGGTGTGTATTTTAAAATGCCAAAAGGAACAGTCGATAATTCGTCGGCTGAGTTTGTAGCGGTAGAGCTGAACTATCCGAATAACACTCCAATTGAAAAAGTAAAAGAAGGAACTTTGGAGCTTGAAAAATTTATCTTAGAGCAAAAAGAGGTTAAAACAGAATTTACCTTGCTCGGTAATAATGCAGATGCCGCGAAATTTGGGGAAGTGGGGTCTCCTACAAAAGCAACGATGAATATTATTCTAAAGAATAAAAAAGATACTGATAAAGTGATCAGAAAAATGAATGCGAAAAAGAATGAATTCTCTAATGCTACTCTAACTGCTGGTGCCGCATCACTTACTAGTACAGGTTCCCCGCAAATTACAATTGATGTAGTTGGAGACCAAATAAAGGACTTAGAAAAAGCTTCTCAAAAAATCAAAGAATCGATTAAAGGCATTAAGGGTATTGAAAAAATCGCAACAAATGAAGAAGACAAAAAGACTGTTTATTCATTAGAGGTTGATCCTGCAAAAGGAAATACTGTTCAATTATCACAGCAGCTTTCCGTTATGCTGAATAAAACGCCAATAGGTACAATGAATCTAGATGACCAGCAAAGCATGGTTTATTTGGAGCCGGTATTAGACCCTAAATCACCGGAAGACTTGAAAAATATCCCGATCATGACTGCAACAGGGATGGTGCCTATTTCTAATATGGCGAGCTTACATGTCGAAGAAAAACCGTCCAACCAGTTTCATAAGGATGGGGACCCATATATCCGGATTATTGCTACAGTAGATGCAAAAAAACTATCCGATATTTCTTCTGAAATAAACAAAAAGATATTTGGAGATAAAAAGGACAATAAAGGGTTGAAGCTCTCTGATGGTGTTGAAGTACTGGTTGGAGGGGCAAGTGCGCAACAGGCGGACGATTTCACAGATTTATTCATCACTATGGGCGTGTCAATCGGAATCGTTTTCTTAATCATGGTCATTACCTTTAAAACGATTCGTGCGCCGATTTCTATCATGTTTTCATTGCCTTTGGCAGCAGTCGGAGCGATCCTTGGTTTATTAATTAGCAGAATAACCGTTGATATTACAGCTCTTCTTGGTGCTTTAATGCTGATTGGAATAGTTGTAACAAACGCAATTGTTCTTTTAGACAGGGTGAAACAAAACGAGAAGACCATGATAATCAGAGATGCGCTGGTTGAAGCAGCAGCCATCCGGATGAGGCCGATTCTTATGACAGCCGTGGCGACCATTTCTGCCATGACTCCACTATTATTTAAGAAGGCTGAAACTGGTAACCTTGTGTCACAAAGTCTTGCCATTGTCGTCATTGGCGGTTTGGCCATTGCAACATTATTGACGCTTGTCGTCATTCCGGTTGTTTATGAATTATTTCATTTTAAAAAATCAAAAAAACAAAGGATGAGGAAAGACCAAACTACCCATTTGTCCGTTTAATGTATTAGTGCTTTAGTCATGAAAATATCTTGCACATGAATTTATTAAAAATCATGTGCATTTTTTTCTGGTTTTTACTCTTAAAAATTTCCCATTTGCGGTAATATAATAGTTGAATTGAATCATTAGAAATAATATTAAATATGAGAAAACTTGGAGGGGAACAAATTTGGATTGGAAAGAAACAGCAGAGAGTTGGATTCGATTTTCAGAATTAGATGGAGAATTAAAAGCTCTTTTAGAAAAGATGAAACATGATGATAAGATCTTGGAAGAAGCGTTTTATAAAAATTTAGAGTTTGGTACCGGAGGAATGCGTGGAGAAATCGGTGTAGGCACGAACCGTATGAACATTTATACCGTCCGGAAAGCTTCAGCTGGTTTGGCCTCATACATAGAAGACCATGGGGAAGAAGCAAAAAAACGCGGAGTGGTTATTGCGTTTGACTCACGCCATAAATCTCCGGAATTTGCCATGGAAGCAGCCAAAACTTTGGCAACAAGAGGCATTCAAACATATGTATTTGATGAGCTAAGACCAACACCGGAATTATCATTTGCTTTAAGACATCTACATGCATTTTCTGGAATTGTGGTTACAGCTAGTCATAATCCTCCTGAATATAATGGTTACAAGGTATACGGTTCAGATGGGGGACAGCTGCCTCCTAAAGAAGCCGATATAGTGATTGAGAAGGTTAATTCTTTTAAGAATGAACTATTGATTGAAGTTGAAAGTGAAGAAGCTTTACGTGCCAAGGGATTAATCAAGACGATCGGCTCTGAAATTGATCAAGAATATATTGAAAAATTAAAAACAGTATCTGAAAATCCGAACCTTGCCAAGGAAACAGATTTAAAGGTTGTGTTTACACCCTTACATGGAACCGCAAACAAGCCGTTAAGAGCTGCTTTTGCCGCATTAGGATATGACAATGTTACTGTAGTTAAAGAACAAGAAAGGCCGGATCCTGAGTTTTCAACAGTGAAAAGTCCGAATCCAGAAGAGCACGCAGCGTTTGAATTAGCCATCCGTGACGGTAAACAAGTGGGAGCTGACCTTTTAATTGCGACAGATCCTGATGCTGACCGTTTAGGCATAGCTGTTCTAAATCCTGAGGGAGAGTATGTCGTGCTAACAGGTAATCAAACTGGTGCTTTACTGCTCGACTACATTCTTTCTCAGAAAAAGAAAAAAGGCACCTTGCCACAAAATGGAGCTGTATGTAAAACGATTGTAACATCTGAATTAGGGCGGAAAATCGCTACTGCATTCGAATTGGAAACCGTTGATGTATTAACTGGATTTAAGTTTATCGCTGAAAAAATTAAACTATATGAAGAAACGAGCAGCCAGACGTTCTTATTTGGATATGAAGAATCCTACGGCTATTTAATCAAGGATTTTGCTAGAGATAAAGATGCTCTCCAAGCTGCTCTATTGGCAACAGAGGTTTGTGCTTTCTATAAGCAGCAGGGAATGTCGCTTTATGAAGGGTTGATGCAAGTATTTGAAAAATACGGCTTTTACCAAGAAGGGCTCCGCTCTTTAACGCTAAAAGGAAAAGAGGGAGCAGAATTGATTCAGCGCCTCTTGACTTCATTCCGAAATGATTCACTGGAAAAGCTGGGGACATTAAACACAGCCATTGCTGAAGATTACTTGACCAGTATTCGTAAAACAGCAAATAGCGAAGAAAAAATTGATCTACCCAAATCCAATGTTTTAAAATATATCTTCGAGGACGGAACTTGGGTATGTCTAAGACCATCAGGTACGGAACCAAAAGTTAAATTTTACTTTGGCGTTAACAGTAATAGTCTTGAGAATAGTAAAAATAAGCTGCAGGAAATTGAAAAGGATTTTATGGATCTCGTAGAGCGAAAATTACAAGAGGTTCAACAATAAGGAACATAGAAACACACGGCTTTATTCAAGCCGTGTGTTTTTTTGGTGGAATTCTATAGGCCCGGTTGTTAAAAAGTGCCACAGCAATTTTGGTATTCACTTGTCAGTTTAGGAAAGACTATACATCGGTAACTCATCCGGATCGGTGTCGATGTTTTCGTTAGCATGGTCAATGTAACGAAGTAGGCTGTAAAGTTTCTTTTCGATAACAGAATAGTCGCGTTCAAAATTATAAGCATGCAGGAAATGCTCAATTTTTTTTGATAAAAAATGGTCTGATGTTCGAACCATTAATATTAGCAAATTATCCCATTCTGATCGGTGTGTATAATACAACGCACGATCATAATCCCATTTGTTCATTTAATCTCTCCTCCTTATTAGGAGTTGTGATTATTGTATGACATTCTCGAAAGAACTTTCACAGAAAATGTTGTCACCCACTTGTTAAGCGGTTTTCAACTTTTACCTGTATATTTTGGAGGAATTTATGATTAGACCATTTGTTTTATTACTGATTTTTACTTTATTTTCAACAGAAGTAGCAGAAGCTAACATAGTCAAATTCAATAAGCCTTATACATTTGATGTAATGGAACGAGACCTTGCGAAAATAAAGGGTAAATACAATATTGAGGTAAAATCAATAGGTTCTAGTCATTTTGGAAGGGAAATTTGGGCAGCCAAACTGGGAGAAGGGAAGAAACAAATTGTATGTATCGGTGCTCATCACGGGCGAGAATGGCTGACCAGTATGATCTTAATGAAAATGCTTGAAACATATGCCTCTGCCTATAGTAAAGGAGATAAGGTCGGATCGGTCTCTACAGATATTCTTGATGAAGTATCAATTTGGTTTATTCCCATGCTTAATCCTGATGGTGTAACGATTCAACAGAATAGGTTAAGCGAATTTCCAATAGCTCATCAAAGAAGGTTACAAGTAATGAATGATGGATTAAGACGTTTTAACAGGTGGAAAGCTAATGGAACCGGAATAGATTTAAATAGGCAATACCCTGCTGGTTGGAAGCAGTTAGACGCAGGTCCATCCCATTCGTACTACCAGTACTATAAGGGAATCAAACCACTAGAAGCCAACGAAGTAAGGGCTTTAACAAATTTTATAAAGGAAATTAATCCATCTATTGCTGTTGCCTATCATACGGCAGGAAGAGAAATCTTTTGGCATTACCATAATGGAAGACAAACCTTCCGCGATTATTTCATTGCTAAAAAAATCTCCAGGATTACGGGTTATAAATTGTCTAAACCTAATTATGAAGCAGTCGGTGGCGGATTTACTGATTGGTTTATAACCAAGTACCATAGACCAGCCATGACCATTGAAATAAGCTATTTAGTCGGAGAGACAAGTCCGCCCTTATCTGTGTTTTTATCAGAATGGAAACGTAATAAATTAGTCGGTTTAACCCTGGCAGAAGAGGCAAGAAAACTTTCGCCATAAGAAGTTTCCTATCATCTTGTTTCATCATTCGTGAATTTTCCTCATACATTGTGTTAAGAGGAAAAGGGGGAATGGCTGATGAATGGGGAAGACCAAAAAGCGCTTGATTACGCCATCAAAGAGATTACTGAAATTGCTACCGGCTTTGGCCTCGATTTTTATCCAATGCGTTATGAAATTTGTCCCGCAGAAATTATTTATACCTTTGGAGCCTATGGTATGCCAACCCGGTTTTCACACTGGAGCTTTGGAAAGCAATTCCACAAAATGAAACTTCACTATGATTTGGGACTTAGCAAAATTTACGAATTAGTTATTAACTCAAATCCATGCTATGCCTTTTTATTGGACTCTAACACATTAATCCAAAACAAACTTATAGTCGCCCACGTATTAGCCCACTGTGATTTTTTCAAAAACAATGTTCGTTTTCAAAATACGAAACGTGATATGGTGGAAAGCATGTCAGCGACAGCAGAACGAATTCATCAATATGAAATCCAGTATGGGAAAAAGGAAGTGGAACGATTCCTAGATGCGGTATTATCCATAGATGAGCATATCGATCCTTCCTTGATGAGACCCAAATTAACATGGTCCCTGGAGGATGAAGAAGAAGAGAATGAGAATCCGCGTTCAGCTACACCATATGATGATCTTTGGAAGCTAGATGATAAAGATAAGAAAGACAAAAAGCCGGCAAAAAGAAAGAAATTTCCGCCTCGGCCAGAAAAGGATATATTATTATTTATTGAATCGTACAGCAGAGAGCTGGAAGATTGGCAACGCGATATATTAACGATGATGCGTGAGGAAATGCTTTATTTTTGGCCACAGCTTGAGACTAAAATCATGAACGAAGGCTGGGCGTCATTCTGGCATCAAAGAATCTTACGTGAAATGAATTTAACAAGCGGAGAGGCTATTGAATTTGCAAAATTAAACGCAGGTGTGGTGCAGCCTTCTAAGACCGGAATTAATCCCTATTACCTTGGTCTGAAAATACTGGAAGATATAGAAGAACGTTATAATAATCCTACGGAGGAAATGAAAAGGCGCGGAGTGAAACCTAATTCTGGACGGGAGAAACTTTTCGAAGTACGAGAAATCGAATCCGATATCTCATTTCTGCGCAATTATTTAACCAAGGATTTAGTCATGCGTGAGGATATGTATTTATTCCAAAAGCAAGGCCGGGATTACAAGGTCGTGGATAAACAATGGGAGCACATACGTGATCAATTGGTCAACATGCGTGTCAATGGCGGATTCCCTTACATTACCGTCAATGATGGTGACTATATGAAGAATGGAGAATTATATTTAAAACATTGGTTTGAAGGCGTTGAACTGGATGTGAAATACCTGGAAAAAGTACTGCCATATATACATCAGTTATGGGGCAGACCCGTTCACATGGAAACAGTCATTGAGGAAAGGAATATGCTCTATTCTTACGATGGTAAGGCAGTTCATCGTAAATATTTATAAGATAAAAAAGGCTATCCCCCCTTGCGCGGATAGCCCTTTTATTTTCTGATTTCTCTAAGATAAGGTTTAAGAACAAGTTGGGAGCCAGAGCTGTAGGAACAGTCTTTCATGAGATGTATGAAGGACAAATTGGAGGCCGGAGCTGGAGGAACAGTCTTTCATGAGGTGTATGAAGGACAAATTGGAGGCCGGAGCTGGAGGAATAGTCTTTCATGAGATATATGAAGGACAAATTGACTGCCGGAGCTAGGGGAACAGTCTTT